>JAYVNW010001032.1:0-1813 GCA_043758225.1 Candidatus Kuenenia sp.
CTCATTCAGCGTTTGTTCGCAAAGCTGCTGAGCTTCGGAATGCAGATTCGCCTTCTGCGATTGATCGCGTCCCATTCCTGCCAGCCGTGCCAGCACCACAGCGCTGCCCATCAGAATGGCGGTGGCAATCATGACTTCAATCAGTGAAAATCCGCGCCGAATTTTTTTTGAGTCTCGCAATACACCGGCGAGCGGCAGGGCGTCAGCCCTCCGAGTGGTTCTTGCTGCGCCGCGAGTCTCAATTCTCATGGCAAGACCTCAGACGTTCCCATCGCGCCTGCTGGTGATTGCTGCGGGATCACTCGCTTTGGAGCCGAGTAGCTGGCCATCGCCGTGAGCCCTCTCAAAGTGACGTCCACGACAAAGTCACGCTGTCCGGCAACTCGAATGGTGACATCGTCGGTTCGACCGCTCGGCTGAAATCGAATGGGATCTGACCAGACTCGCAGGCCTGTTGTCAAGGACTCTGACGAGACAGCATCTGTGCTGATTGAGCCCTGAGTCGAGGGGGACGAATCTGAGGCCGAATCCGCAAATGTAACGCCAGTTGGCAACCGCCCTTCCCGAAGAATCAATGACTTCAGATTACCCATGCCCGCGTCGTCCACCGGCAGCACAGGAGCTTCAGGGATTTCGGCAGAAAGGCCCGACAGTGTGTTCGTCGCACTGGAATTATCTTCCAGCGCCGTAATCATGGTATTGATCTGAGCTGGAACTCGTTCAATGACAAAGCGGTTGCCGGATATCTCGTAGCGGAGTGTAACCTCTGATCCCTCTCGAATGGCCAGTGATCGTGCTTTCGCCAAAGACGCCTGAAGTTGCTTTGCGGCACCGGTAAGCCGGCTTTTGTCCAAAGGACCTCGCATGGACGGAAGAACAAGCCCGGCCACCGCGGCCAGCACCGCCATCACAATCAGCAGCTCCACCAGCGAGAAACCGCTGCGGAATTGAAGTGGGTGTCGATTGTCAGGCGGCTTCTGCATGAGTGTTCGGTCGTGCTTGATGTCTTCCTTCGGCGATCATCCAGCGTCTATTTTGATGGCCATAAGTGACTTGCGAGTCGGCGGATTATAACATCCCCCGCTCACCTGAGAACGTGCGGCTATTCCTTCGAACTGGATGACGACCCTTCTGAACCTTCGCCACTGCCATCGCCGGTCCAGCTTTTGATGTCGTCGTCCGTGCTTTCCTGACCGTCAGGACCGAATGACCAGATGTCGGGAACGTTGATCTTGTTGTGCGTCGGAGGATACTCATACGAATAAGCTTTGCCCCATGGATCGACGGGCAGCTTTTCCGTCTTCATGTAGGGGCCATCCCAGTTTCCGCCGCCGCCTTCAGATGAAGAAGAATCGCCATCAGCAGACGCAGTGTCGCTGCTTGCTGAATCTTCCGAAGACGAACCGCTGCCATCCGAGCCTGGCTTTGAAACCAGAGCCGCCAAACCTTCTTCAGTCGCGGGGAACTTGTTCATGTCGACGGCATAACGCTCGAGTGCCGACTGAAACATGCCGATCTGAGTCTTAACAGCATTGATGTCCGCCTTCTGTTTGCTGCCCAGCAAACGAGGCCCGATCAATGACACCAGCAGTACAAGAATGGCCATGACGATCAACAGTTCAGTCAGAGTGAAGCCGCTGCGAACGACATCGCTCTTCCGAATCTGCGATCGAGTCTGTGTAGATTTCTTCAACGTGATCCTCTGCATTTCATTCTCCTTTAAAAAGATTACTCATTGGCGAGCGGACTGTTGATCTAAAGATTTCCACAACCCGACACGTCAGTGAGGGATAAAACGGCCCGCGTTGTCCGC
>JAYVNW010001033.1:0-2565 GCA_043758225.1 Candidatus Kuenenia sp.
CGGACGAGACGGCTGAATTGTTCGGGCGTCGTCGCAACGTCCAGACAATCCGACCATGCATCCGTCGATGGCAATCGATTTACGACCACTGGCTTTCCAGTCGCCAGATATTCCTTGAGCTTCAGCGGCTGCATGGCTCGCGTGACGGGCAAGTCAGCGTAAGGCATCACAAGCACGCTGGCTTCATTTGCAATCGCCGGCAGCGCGGTGATTGGTTGTGCGGGAAGTGTTTTAACGTTTGGCAATGCCAGAATCGCAGGATCTGGATTCTGCTGCGGCCCGATGAGCATGATCGTTCCGTCAGCCATGTCTCGTGCCAGTTGCATCAGTGAGGGCGAATCCATGCGTCGATCAATCACTCCCCAGAAGACGACGGTTGGGCCGCAGGATGGGCTTCCCAGCCCGTCCTGATGCGTTGGATTTGAGTTAGGACGGGTCTGGAGACCCGTCTTGCGTAAATCGCAACGAGCATTCCAAAAATCAACATCCACGCCATGCGTTAACAGTGACGATGATCGACCTTCATCGGCAATCATCGTCTGCAATGTTTCGCTCACGGCAACCAATGAGTCCGCCCGCTGAATCATCGCGCGATCCATCGTCCGCAGTGTATCGCCATCAAGACCTGGCCACTGCGAAAAATCGTCGACGCAGTAATACACCCAACGATCCACCGGTAATGCAGCCGGAAGATCGGCCGTGATCGGCAACGTTGTGAGTGCCACTACCGGCTGCGGCAACTGCGATATCAGCGATGCCAGCTGTTTCGACAGCAACCAGCGATTCAGCTTTCGGTCTCGCCCGCTTCCAAACCAAGGCCACATTTTTGGATTCACAACCTGCAGATTGTCATGCGTTTCAACGCGAGGTGCTGACGCTTCGCCTTGTTGTTGATGCGACGCGTTCGCAAGCTTCGAGTTGCCCCATTGCCGCAGTTTTTCTGTCACACGTTTCATCGTCTGCAGATCAAAACGCGGCGTGCGAGTGCCGATCGTATTGACCCACAATACGGGGTATCGGTCCAACAGATTTCGCACCAGATGCTGGCACGACGAAGGATGTCGACCCCAGTCATCGGAAAACACCAGGAGCGAACCAACGGCTCGCTCGGTTGTGGTCGATCGCGGTGGGCATTCGGCGATCATGACTCATCTCCACGATGTGCCACCAATGTCGATCTCATATCGATCTGCTTTCCGAAGAGGCTACGGCGCTCTCTGCGCCCCAGCACCTGACGATAGACATTGCGATACGAGTCCAGCATTCCGTCGAGCGAAAATTTTTCCCGGGCGCTTTTTGCGGCGACATCAGCCATTTGGTTTCGAAGTGCCGGACTGCGGTAAAGTTCAATCAACGATGCGGCGAGCTGAGCGTCGTCACCGGATGGAGCCAGAAACCCCGACACACCGTGTTCAACCAGCTCCGGAAGACCACCGACGGATGTGGAAACCACCGGGCGTCGCGCAGCCATGGCTTCGATGACTGTGAGTGGAATGCCTTCGCTGATGCTGGACATCAGGAATACGTCTGAGGCCGCCAAGAGGTCCGCTATGTCTTCACGTGTGCCAGCCAGCGTGACGCATTCTTCGAGGCCACGTTTGCAAATCGTCTCTTCAATCGCCGCACGTTGATCACCGTCGCCAACAAGCAGAAGTCGCAGGCCCGGAATCTGCTTTCGAGCCGCATCAACAGCTCGTAAAGCTGTCTGATGATCTTTCAGTGAATGCAACCGCGCGACGAGCACCGCGACCAAATCCGTGGCGGCAAATTTGAATTCACTGCGAATGCGTTCACGAGCCCCGAGTGTTGGTTTTCCGAGCGATTCCAGATCGACGCCGTTGTAAATGACTTCGACACGCGATTCCGGCAGACCTTCATTGTCAATCAACGCCTGTCTTACAGCACCGCCGCAGCCGATAAGTCGATCGTAACTGCGCAGCATCAGTCGATTGACCACCGATCGTTTGCGACTGGGATGATCCGGAAAATGGCGTCCATGTTCGGTAAAAACAACAGGCCGAGTTCCAAAAAGTCCACGGCTGAGCATGGCTTGAAAGAACGGCGTGTATTGATGAGCGTGAAGAATCTCGGCACCTTCTTCGTCGGCGAATTTTCTCAAACGCTTTGCACAGCCACGATCAATGCCCGGATGTCGATGCAGATGTTTGAGCGTGAAACCGTCTCGCTGCAGGCGTTCGCCGAGTTCGCCGATGTCATCCAGCACAGCCACGACGCAACGAAATTCATTGCTGTGTAGACGCAGCATCTGATCAACAAGCACTTCGGCACCGCCGACACCCAGCGCATGGATGACATGGCAGACCGTCGGACGATCGTCGAGAGGAGTAATGCGAAGATGTGTGGGCGTTGCCTGGATCATGGTGATGTTTAAGCGAATGGAGTGTAGAACGGGTCTCCAGACCCTTCCTGACAATTTACAATTCGGGCTGGATGGGTCTGGAGACCCGTCCTACGCTAGTACTACAACTGCTTCCTCAGCCCCGCTGCTGCTGCGAGTATTCGCACTGGATTCAACGCCTTCACACCTGCAACCAGAAGTCGCCA
>JAYVNW010001034.1:0-1936 GCA_043758225.1 Candidatus Kuenenia sp.
CCTGTACTGCCCCTGGTCCGGCCTAAAATCCCTGGGATGAGTGAATCGAAGTTGTATTTCGCGTTCATCCAGCTCCGAGGATAGCGGTTGAACCGAAGCCGCGACTTCATCCAGAAATTTGCAGCCGGACTGGGTGGCTTCTTCCACCAGCCACTGATCCATAGATCGTCGCGAAACAGCAAAGCATGCTGGCATCGCCACATTAAGCCGACGGCCACGATACTGTATGGCAAGCGATGACGTTATTGTCGGTTGCAGTTGCCACAGCCCGGATTCTAAACCTGCTCGCGTCAGAATCTGCATCGCTCGTCCGTTTATGCAGCAGCCGCACACTTTGTCGCGAGGAAATCGATGGCGTTCCAAAAGAATAGTCCGCAGTCCGGCTCGCGAACACAGGATCGCTGACATCGATCCGGCAATTCCGGCTCCGATCACAGCAACTTCGAAATGCTGTGAATCAACGGAATCGCTATGCGACATCGGCATCTCCGTCAACAGGGCGCCATGTCAGTAAAAATCTCTGTGGCCAGCGATTTCGGAGGACGGCATTTGCGAGTCCAGCCTTTGCTGCAATCGACCTCGCTTCGCTTGTGGTGAACGCACCTTCGACGGACATTGGTCCGTCAATATCAACAACGTGACATCGTGTCAGAAGTCGGCACCCCAACCACGCCAGCCAGTAACCAAATCTCGTTCGGCGTAGATCATCGACCAGTACCAGTTGCGTTGCCACAGCTTTCATGCGTTGCAAGAGCCGGACGGCTTCTTCCTCGTTCAGATGATGCAGAAACAAACTGCACATCACGACGTCGTATTCAGGTTTTGGAAATGGTTCATTCATCGCATCACATTTGAAAAAACGAATGTTATTTCGCTTTGAAACCGCAGCCTGAACCGTCGCAAATTGCAGCGCTGTTGAGCTGATATCGCAGCCGTCGATCTTCAATGAAACGCCGTCGCGCTGTGCAAGTTTCGACAATCGTATGGCAAGATCGCCACCGCCTGCCGCGATATCCAGAATCGAAAGCGGTCGATCCGAACTGCAGCTGCCCGCAAGTTTTCTCAGCAGCTTCCAGACGACTTTGCCGGAACGGCTCAACCAGTTGATTCTTTCAAGACTCTTTAGGGCGTGACGATGAGAAGTCTCGTCGAGTGCTGGGTCATCCATCAATTCTGATTGACGATTGCGGGATACCAGTTGGATCGTCATTGAAAACTAAACAGTCGAACAAATTTCTGTAGATCTGAAGTTTGAATATTCTCTGCAATGAGTCACATCAGGTGCCGTGGATCAGTGTGAAACGGAGCCTCGACAAAAACTATGTGCGGTGTAGTATGGTGGCCCAAGCACAGTCGTTGTTTTATTGAGTCAGGTCAAGCGATTGCAAATTCCAAGCGATTGCAAATTCCGCAGTTCTGATGACTTTCGCACAGAGTTCATGGCAATATGAAGGAAACTCTGGAATGAATGTAAACGATCTCAGACGGTTTCGTTGCGCACCAGACAACTTTCAGTTCATGGGGCTTATTGCCTCTGTTTAATAGCCAAATGCTCGCGAACTGGACGACAGAAGCTTCGAAAATACAGCTACATAACAAACGCGGTGCCCAGAACAGACAAAATCAATAACGCCCCGCTCAAAGGCTATCTCCGTGACTCCTACCAGCAGCATTCAATTAGTGGGAAATCCGGGCCGGGAAGCCAGCAGGGCCAACAACCAAAATCGCTTACGAGTGATCACTATTCGTCCTTGTATTCGCCGTTACGTTCTTCTTCTCCGTTATCATCGCGGTCTCGGTCATCTTTTTCGTGGTCGTCGTCATCCTCATCTCGGTCATCATCATCCATTTCCTCACGATGCCCGGCACCCTGTTGCGCTTGATGGTGATGCTCAATCATTTCGATAAGGTGAGATACCTTTTCGTTGATGTTATG
>JAYVNW010001035.1:0-2464 GCA_043758225.1 Candidatus Kuenenia sp.
CGGGCGTTGCGGATGCCTGATGAATTGTGAGTTGTCCGGAGGCATCTGAATTCTGCGGTGCGTTCAGATCCCATAGGAATCGTTCGACACGCATTGACATTTGACCGTTGACGTCAGCAGCATTCGCCATCATTGGAGCAACAAATCCCAGCCACTGGCGACATAATTCGGGAGTCACCTGTACGTTTTCAACTCGACTTCCTGACCCCAGTTGCAGCCGCGACGTTGCGATATCGTACTGCGCCATAGCGTTCAACTGGCCGCCGTTGAAACTGCATTGAATGGGAGTCGTGCGCAGCAGGCTGTTTTCCAAAGTGGCCTGCGTGGATCCACCACCAACGCTGAGTCCCCAAATGTTGGCTGAAACCCATTTCAATCCGCCTGATCCCTGCAGCGCATTTGAGCCACTCGTCGAAGCGCCTTGCTGCACGAATCCGGTAAGTTGCGAAGGATCGCCTTTCAGCTTGAAGACATCACGTCCCTGACCGCTCAGCGCGATGCCTGAATCGGAAGCGAACAATCGACGACTCAGAATATCAAGGTCATAGGTTGTATCAGCCGTGATGTCCAGCAAAGTATTGCCATTCGGGACTGACACCATGCCGGTCACAGCAGCTGCCAAGCCTGGAAGTTTGACGATTCCAGTTTTGATGTCAAATTGACTGCCGTTATTCGACGCAGTCATATTCAGATTGATTTCTGCTTCATCGACTACAAAGACCGAAGCTGCAGCCGATGTGAACTTACCGACGGACTGTGGCTGAGTCGCATTTTGCACTTGGCTCTGAGAAACGGAAAGCACGTTCCCACGCTGCAAATTCGCGACTCCGGTGGGAGCGATTCGTACGTTGATCTGGATATCCCGTTGTGGTGACGCTGAAAGATCGGCCACAACCTGCGATTGTTCTGCCAGAAACGATGTATCCAGCCATGGCATCAACAGCGTGCGAATGGCAGCTCCGGAACCTTCGACATGCAAGGCACCGTCGAGCATTGATGTGACGGGATTCGATGAGATGATGGTCAATGCGGTGCTGCGGGCGGCGACGTCGGATGAGTTCAATTCCAGATCCGACAGCTTGAAGCCGTCGTCCTGCATGTGAACTTTTGTTTGAAATCGCACATCGCCGCGAATGCCGGGTTGCGGAACGTCGGCAAACTGTCGAAGCGTCTGCCAGAGTGACGCGGGCTGCACCAATCCGGAAATCTTCCATCCGGTACCATCGGGCAGGCAATCGATTGTGCCGAAGTCGGCTATAAGTCGGGCACGTAAGAGATCCGGAATTCCATTCACGAACGGACCAAATGCCTCAACACGAATGTTCGAGTCGACTTTCAGCGACCGACCGCCTTGAATTGCCTGAAGCCCGTCGATTCGACTCCCGATTTGCCAGCTGCCTTTTTGAGACGAATTGACGACGCTTGCCGCGTTCCCTGCGCTGTCTTTTGGTGCATCGGCCGAACCTTGAGCCTGAAATACAAGCGTTCCGCTTTGAATGGTGACGTCGTCATGAAGTGCGAGAGTCTTGCGCATCGATTCGGCGACTTTGGCGAGATTCAGTGATCCATTGAGTTCAATCTTCTGTGATTGCTCCGCGCTGGCGGAGGAAGTGGTAGAGTGTCGAAGTTCTCCGCTGCCTGTAAGTTCTGCAACATTGGTTGTGATCTTCAAATCCTGAATCAGCATTCCGTCATCTGCGATCGCAAGAGCTCCGTTCGCGTTCACAATTCCAAGCGGCAGCCATTCATCGGCTGCCCAATTGCGTTGCCGAATGCGAACGTCGTCGCCGGCCAGCATGATTCGACCCACCAGACCGTCTTTGAGGTCCGCACCGGCCAGTCGAGCATCAATGCCGCCGGAAATCATGCCGTTGACAGAGAGATCAATGCCAAGCATGGAAAGAAACGGTTGAATCAATCGCAGGTCAACATCGCGAGCACCAATCTGGATCGCCTGACGTCCCTGCTCGTCGATACGCGGCTGCAGATGGATCTGGATGCGAGCAGACGTTGGATCACCAGACGCATCTGCGCCGACAAGGTCTTCAAGCGGCACGTTCGGAAAATCACTCACCATGGAATCCAGATTTGCGACTACGCGGGTTGGTCGAGAGGCCGTTCGTTTCGTCACGTGCAGCCCACTGGATTGCCGAATCGAAGCGGACAATTTAATGGCTGGAAGCCAGCGCGACGTGTCCATCGTGGAATACGTGCCAGTGATATCTGATACATCCGCGATGGCTGGAGCAACAGATGTTGTGACGGGAACTGCGACGACCGCTGACGAATTCGCTTCAGCTATGGCTGAAGCAGCTGTTGTGTCTGATGTGTCGCCTTCGACAGGCGTCAACGTGGCAACGGTCGGAATCGCAACGGGAGCGGATCGCAACTCCACAGCGCCATCTTCGATCGTGATTCGAAACGGAAACCGTGGACCGTTGTTCTCATCCGAACTTCCGAATAA
>JAYVNW010001036.1:0-4565 GCA_043758225.1 Candidatus Kuenenia sp.
ATGAGCGTGATTGAAGACAACGTACACGGTCTGATTGTGCCGCCTTCAGACAGTCGCAGTCTTGGCGATCGCATCATTGAGCTTCTGCAGGATCGCGAAAAGGCACGCCGCATCGCAGCCGCTGGCCAACAAATGGTCCGAGACCGCTTCAATGAAAATCGAATGCTGGATGAAGTTCTGCAGATCTATCGCGAAGTCCACGAAGCTAGGCCACAGTCTCAGGATTCCGCGCCCGTTACGATTCGGGCTCGCCAGACAGCAGTGGATTGAGAGAACAGTCACGGTGCCATGCGGACATCGCTTGTCTGTTCTGTATTTGGCGTCTCCACGGTCTGCTGCACCGGAATCACCGGAAAGTCGCGCTGCTGAGTTTCACGCAGGTGTTCCAAAAGAATGCGGCGAACTTCGGCAACCGCGTCCGGATGGCGATGCACTTCGCTATGGCTTGCTCGAACGATCTTTTCACTTGCCACATCTTCACAATGCGCACTGCGATAGGACACGACGCCGTCGGTCCAGTCAGACTGTGATGTTCCGCGTTTGACGCCAACGATGTTGTGGTGCTTGACGTCGTCAGGCATGCGTGTCTCGCGGATCAGGCGAAGCACGCCGGATTTCTTGGTCAGTGAATCCAGACTGGTTCGTGGAGCCGAGAAACGTTCCCACCAGTGTTTGTCATCCTGTTCGAACACGACCTGGCTAAGCTGATAAGTTTTCGCCGGAAGCCAGACCAGCGATCCACTCAACCAGCGAGTAAATCGATTTGAAAGTGAACTTCCATGGTATGGGCTTGCAATGGTTACCACGCGATCGATCGATGGATTCGATTCAAAGAAGAACACACGACGAATTTCAGACTTCGTCTCATCGTTCGCCTTGAGTTCTTCGACGGGCTTGCTGCTGACAGAATTCCAGAGTTTATTACTGCTGTTGAGCGTCAGCATTTGTGAAATCAATCCACCCATGCTGTGTCCGACGACGACCATTTCGTCCAGATGATCGTTCCGATGATAGGGATCACAATCATGCCGAATCTGTTGCAAATCGTCTCTCAAACGAGCCGCAGAGAATGCCATAGGCTCGCCGGTTGGATACAGATAAAACCAGAACTGATATTTGCGGCGAATCTCCGGATCAGCCTGTAAATCGTTGAACATTTCCATCCATGTCATCGGACTGGACCAGATGCCGTGCACCATCAAAACCGGAATTCGATCCGGATCGTACGGTTGAACCATGTACAACCCGGACAGCTTTGCCGCGTGATCCGGACGAATATAACCCCAGGTATCCAGCAGACTCAGGTCCCTGTTGCTGAGATATCTTGCCAATGGTGTGCTGACATCTGTCTGCAATGGCATGAGCGAATCGCCCACCAGCATCCCGTCAGATTCACGAGAATCGAAGATTTGCAGCCGCCCATTGGCTCCGGAGTCGGTATCGAATCGAAGCACGAGCGTCGCAGAAAAACTCATGCCTTTGGTGTAATACTTCTCCACAGGCTCCGGATTCTGCGATTGTTTACGAATGGCTATGATCGGTACTCCAAGTCCCGGCGTTGTATTACGGCTACGCAGATTCTTGAGTTCATAGTCGGAGACAAATTCGAAATCACCCAGCTGATCCGGCGTCAACAGTCGGGACGCAAACGGAATCTCAAATCTCAGTTCTCGTTTGCTGATCGGCATCCAGATTGACTGTCCCAACTGTATTTTTCCGGAACTGCGAGCAATCCGCAAAAGATGTTCTGAACTGGCATTGTAAACTTCAGCTGTACCACGATGCTGCGGATCATCCGGGTCAGGATGTCGGCCGCCGCTGTCCGCCGTCGCGAAGTACTGCCATGCCGATTTTGCAGAGTCGAAATACAATTCTGATGCCAATTGAATGTCGTGCGTCTTTGCAGCTTCAGCGCCAAGATACTTAAGTTCTGCAAGTGCGTGAGACGCGTCGTAAAAATGATCGGCATCGATCTGTTCCTGAGCGTGCAGAATCATGCCCTTCAAATTTGCCTGGCCCGTGTATCCAGTTTCGCGAAGAAACATATCCGTGCGCTGAGAATACTTGACCAGTCCGAATGCTGTCGTATTCATGCGATCGGCCAAAGGGTTATGTGGCTTCTCACGCAGATGCACAAATTCCGTCGTCGCGCAGCCCCATGCCGCCAGCAGCAGGCAGCTCAACAGCAGCGCTGGCCGGACTCGAAACCCGAGTTGGCAATTGGACGACATAAAGATAAGAATTCGAATGCAGACAGGATCACTGATCGGCAAAAATGAAGAAGCAACTGCGCAGCGTCAGCGGGGAACGCGACTCGCGTGGTTTCGCCGCGTAGAGTCACCGTTCTTGAAAACTGGGTCAATATGTGATTGGGACTCATCGCGATGCTGGGCATTCTGCGTAAAATGCAGTGAACTGGAGCCGTTTTGTCAGTAACACTGTACGGCAAAGTTTGTCGAATTTTTGTCTTGAGCGAGTCGTATGCAGTGATTCGAAGCCTTGGCGGCGTAGCCATTCTTTAAATCATGTGCGAAAAAGAATTAGTAACTTTGCAGGAATTCCGTGGCACGTCTCCGTTCAAAAACAAGCTCGACGATCCTGGCAGTCCTGTTCGGCAGCGTGTTGATGTCGAGCATGATTTGGCTTGTACTGTCTGATCGCCGTCTGAGTGGCGGATTCTGGCCGCAGGATATTGGTCATCGAATTTCCGCAGCATTTGGTGCAATGGTGGATTCCAGTCAGGGCGGCGGCACGCGGACGGAACTGTCCTGGATGTCGGTCGCCGTTCGATTGACCGGGATGCTTGTCTGCAGCTCATTTGTTTCCGGCGTCTGGGCAATACTCCATCCATCGCAATATCGGGGGAAACGCGCGCGGCGAAGGTTTGAGTCAGGGTTCCAATCGGCGATGTTTCTGATTTCACGCCACTGGTGTCTGTCTGGAGGCTGGCTGGTTGTATGGTTCATCGCGACATCAGTTACGCACATTGCATTATCGAATTTTCTGTTGTTCGCCACGCCACTGTTTGCTGCTTTGATCGTTGCGTCATCATTGAACGGTTTTTGGAATTCTTGTGTCGTATCATCGTCTGTGACGCTGGTTGAACAAAGTTCGCCACAGATCTCACAACGTTACTGGAAAGAACTGATTGTCGTTCTGCTGGCAGCTGCCTGTTGGGAAGCGATTTCGTTCTGGATGAATGAACGTCTTTATGCGGGTCTCCTGGTGCCGCATGGTGATTCTGCGATGTACGAAGAACATCTGTGGAACGTCTGGCACGACAAAGGTTTTCGCAGCTATCTGGATCAGGGAGTGTTCCTCGGTGAACACATTCAGTTGATTCACTTGTTGCTGCTGCCGCTGCACAGAATCTGGCCATCGTACCTGATGATGGAATTGATGGCATCTTCCTCACTTGCGATCTGTGCGGTACCGATCTTTTCCATTGCCAAACGGCATTCAGGAAGTTCAAAAGCTGCGATGTGGCTGGCGCTGGCGTGGCTGTTGTTTTTTCCAATGCATTATCTGGATATTGCAATTGATCTGAAGACACTACGGCCCAGTTGCTACGGTCTTCCGTTTCTGTTTTTGGGGATTGATTTCGCCGAGCGACGTCGGCTCGTCTATTCTTCGCTGTGCTTCCTGATCGCACTGACGACGCAGGAAGACTTCGCACTTGTCGTAGGTTCAATCGGTGCCGTCTTGTTTTTGACGTCAAGGAAGAAAGACGGTGTAACATCCACCGACATAAAAAAACATTTCGCACGCTGGTCGCTGGGATTGTTTCTGTTTTCGGTTGCGTGGGTATTGTTGGCGGTGCTGGTCGTAATTCCGGCATTTCGCGGCGGAGAGGCCGTTCACTACAGTCGTTACTTTGGTGATCTTGGCAACAGTCCTGGTGATTTGTTTCGCACGGCTCTGCGTTCACCCGGTAGAGTTCTCGCTCAGCTGTTCAGTCTGAGGACACTGTATTACGGGCTGGTACTGACGGCTCCAATCGCGCTGATTCCCTGGCGGAGGCCGGTCTATCTGCTGGCGGGTGTCGCAACGTTTTGTATGTTGAGTCTCATTCAACTGGGAAACAGTACCGGGACTACAGATACCGCTGGTCTGTCCGAATTGCCGCCGGTTCCATTCCATCATTTCCACGCTCCGCTGCTGCCAGTGCTGTTCTGGGCCGCCGCCGTTGGTCTCGGCGCGACAAATGATGTGCGTTGGCGAGAGCGTTGGAGTCAGCTCCCCGGTACAATTTCACCAGCGAATTCGCAAACTTACAACTCCGTCAGCAATGCACGGCTGGCGTTCTTCTGTGCGGCTTGCACGGCTGTTTCCGGCTCGTTCATGCCAATCGGGGCGACGTTCTGGTCGAATGATTCGCCGTTCGGCTGGAAGAAGCTGTATGTTGCGACGGAGCGTGCGGCGGCGTTCGAGAGAATCATCGGATCGCTGCCGCTCGAAAGCCGAATTGCATCGACCGATTATGTTCACACGCGTTTGACGCACTATAATCGGTCGTATGACTACAGCGGCTATTTGCGAGCGGTGAACAATTACAAACCCGGAGT
>JAYVNW010001037.1:0-9131 GCA_043758225.1 Candidatus Kuenenia sp.
TTAATTTTGACCAGTGCGGCGTGAGTGGTATGGATGCTGAGTTCTTTATGCTGGGGACACGGCAGGAAACTTATCACGCTGATTCAAATGGTGATCCAATCCTCGCGAGGCCCTTTCTAAACGCAGCCACTGGTCTAAACGACTCTCAGTTGGTGGCATTTCCAGATCTTGCCAGTGGTTCGATCGACATCGCAACGCGGTCACGATTGAATTCAGCTGCAATCCACTACCGGGAAGTTTTTTGGAAAGAATGCAATCCTGGATCTCCTTGCCCAGACGATTGCTGGCGTAGTGGGCCCCGAAGTTTTTCGCTCGGATTTCAGATGGGCCCTCGGTTCGTTAACCTGCGAGATTCATTTAGTGCTGGCGAACGATTGACCGGCATCCAGGCAGGGGACATCTACCAGATTCAGGATTCCTTTCGTACCAAAAATCAGTTTCTTGGATGTGAACTTGGATTGTTTGGAACACATCAGCGACGACGCTGGAGTCTGGATGGCGGAGTCCGATTGGGAATCGGCGTAACCAGGCAGCAGCTGGATGTGTCGGGACAAACAGTGGTGACTCAAACAAATGGCATGACAACGACCAGTCCCGGTGGCTTTTTGGCGCAACGTACGAATTCAGGATCATGGGAACACAACAGATTTACGTTACTCCCGCAGTTTGATGTGGGGCTCGGTTATCAGATGACAAATACCTGGCGTGCTTCAGTCGGCTACAGCCTGATGTACTGGGGCAATGTGTTGCGAGCAACGGAACAAATTGATCCGGTGATTAATCCTGGCTTGCTGCCGCCGGAACAGATTCCGCTGACAGGCGATCTGCGTCCCGCGACATTACTGCATGAGTCCAGCTATCTGGCTCATGGAATTACGATCGGCCTGGAAAAACGCTGGTAGACGATCAGTATCGTCCGTCGTCGAAATTTGACATCGAAAATTTGAAATCGATCCCTGTTCTCATTTGCTCCCCGATAACGTAGACCTCGACACACAATCGCTTCAGTGCCAAAGAAAAACTATATGATAAAGCATCGGTGGCTCGCTGGAATTCAACACCTTCTCAACAATCAACGCAGACGTAGGCAGGCTAACCGCCGAAAAGGGATTGTCTCGGCGGAGCTGCTTGAAACAAAAGTGCTGCTGACCGCCGATACATTGGGACTCATCCAAGGCACCGTCTTCAATGATGTTTCCGACAACGGGCTGACAGGCGAAGATCCTCTGCTGAGCGGTGCGACGGTACAGTTGTATCGTGACGGCGGGAACCTTTCCTTTGACAACGGCGGCGCGGATGACACGCTCGTCGGTGCAGTAACCACAGTTGCTGGAGGCAGGTTTTCGTTTCCAGATCTGGCCTCGGGAAAATACTTCGTTCGACAGCAGGCGATCAGCGGATATGTTCAACACAGTGGTGAAGATGTTGTGACAATCGACATTAGTCCCACAGATGCCCTCGGAACACCTGGAATCGTGATTGATGAATTCAGTTTGCCGGCACTGGGTCAGTCACTTTCCGCAAATGCCTCCGGAATCGCCACGTCCAGTTCGTTCGCATCGTCCGCAACGACGATCGGTGGCGAGCGTGACATGACAGTGACCGCCACGCTGGGGAGCGTCACGTTAGAAGCGAATGGTAGCGCTTTCCCTTCAAACTTGAATTACAACGCCAACTTCGGAGCGACCGGTACTACCAGGGTTGTGTGGGACGGTGCTGACAACAATGCCACGACTCTCGATCCATCAGGTCTTGCCAGCGCTGACCTTACCTCCGTCGGAGAAACGGGCTTTCTCTTCGCTATCGGGACCAGCCTGCCTGTCACGCTGCAATTGATTATTCACAGCGGTACTGGTAACTCTTCCACTGCAACGATCAGCCTGACCGCAAGTGCAATTGATTCGCTGTATATTCCGTATTCGTCCTTCGTCACAACGACCGGTACTGGCGCAGACTTCTCGAACGTCGGCGCAATTGAGTTCCTGACGGACGCTCCGATTGCCACAACCACAACCGTGACCGACCTGTTGCGGAGTCAGGCACCAACGACATTTACTGCCAACTTTGCCAATTTCATTCCGATGACGCTCGGAAATCTTGTTTTCAACGACATCAACAACAACGGCGTCCTTGATTCAGCGACGGAAGCCGGTATCAACGGTGTTGCCTTGACTCTTTTTGAAGACACGAACGGCAACAATGCCTTTGACAGTGGCACTGATGTGCAGGTCGCGACCACCACTACAGTTGGAGGTGGCTTGTACTCATTTGGGAACCTGTTCCCCGGTGACTATATCGTTCGAATCGATTCGAGTAATTTTGGTGTCGCGGGAGCGTTGCAGGGATTTCAATCCAGCACCGGGAACGGCGTCGCTCCCGATGCAGATGTTAATACAACAAACGGTGACGATAATGGAGACGCTCTGTCCGGCGCGATCGTGTCGCAAGCCATTACGCTGACAAATGGTGCGGAACCAACAAACGACGGTGACACAAACGCCAACACAAATCTCAGCCTCGACTTTGGAGTTTTTGCGTCCGTCGATATTGTCGTGACAAAGACCGACAACGCTGACCCTGTCATCGCCGGAAGCGGCGTTGGCAACCTCGTTTACACAGTCACCGCATCAAACTCTGGTCCCGGAACCGCCACTGGCCTCACAATTAGTGACACGGGTGTTCTGACCGCCAATCTTCCGGCGGGCGTCATTTTTGATTTAGCAGTCGGCAGTGGGTCAAGCACATTCAATTCAACGACTGGGATCTGGACGATAGGCACGCTTGCGTCCGGCGCTACGGAGACTCTGACGGTCACGCTGACAGTTGGCGCATCTGCTTCGGATACACTGGTGATCTCAAATACGGCATTTTTGGCCACGGTGAATGAAGTGGAGGTCGACGCAGTGACGGGCAATGACACCGACACTGAAACAACCAACGTCAATCGCAGTGTCGATATTGCCGTACTCAAGTCGGAGAACGTAACCACTGTCATCGCCGGAAGTGGCGCGGGAAATTTGGTTTACATTGTCACAGCAACCAACAACGGACCATCGAATGCCTCAGGTGTAACACTCAGCGACACCGATATTCTCGCAGCCAACCTGCCGGCCGGCGTAACTCTTGTGTCAGTCGTGGGCAGCGGAAGTTCAACCTTTGACAGTACGACGGGCGTCTGGACGATCGGCAATCTTGCGTCGGGTGCGTCAATGACTCTGACGGCCACGCTCACAGTCTCAGCTTCAGTTGCTGATGGCCTGGCAATCGACAATACGGCAACGTTACTGGCAGTCACTGAAACAGATTCGAACCCGCTCAACAACTCTGCATTCGTCAGTGCCGATGTTGCTCGAAATGTCGATATCGAAGTGACGAAAACTGCCAGCGCGACTACCGTTACAGCTGGAAACAGTGCTGGTAATCTCGTCTACACCGTTACGGCAAGAAACAACGGGCCATCAAATGCCACGGCGGTTGCACTCAGCGACACTGGGATTCTGACTGCAAATCTTCCTGCCGGTGTGACATTTGTGTCGGCCACCGGCAGCGGGAGCTCCACATTCAATGCTGTAACAGGCATTTGGACGATTGGCAACATGGCCAGCAGTGGGACGGCAACACTGACAGTCGTTCTGACAGTGGGCGCGTCGGCATCTGACAGCCTTGTGATATCGAATACCGCAGTGCTTTCAACTGTCACGGAAACTGATTTCAATGCATCGAACAACACGCAGACAGTCACAACAAATGTTGATCGGCGTGTCGATATCGTCGTTACAAAAACGGCCAACGCATCAACGGTCAATGCGGGAAGTAGTGTCGGGAACCTAGTCTATACGATCACCGCGAACAATGCGGGAAGCTCGGATGCGACAGGAGTCACGCTCTCTGACTTCGATATTCTTGCGGCAAACCTGCCCGCTGGTGTGTCATTTGTTTCAGCAACCGGAAGCAATGGCTCGACGTTTAACAGTTCGACTGGCATCTGGACCATCGGCAACCTTGCCGCTGGCGCAGCGCGAACATTGACGATTACTTTGACGGTCGCAGTGACAGCAACTGATGGATTGTCCATCACCAATACTGCCACCGTTGCCACTGTGACGGAAACAGAAACGAACCTGCGGAACAACAGCAAGGCCGTGTCGTCCAGAGTCGTCGGCGTTGTCGACCTTGTCGTCGTTAAGACCGGCACGCCGAATCCAGTGCTTTCACCCGGAATTCTGACTTACACGGTTGTTGTGACGAATCACGGCACTGCAGCGGCCACGGGCGTTGTTTTGACCGACAATCTTGGCCCAGGAATGACATACTCATCTGCAACAACGACAAAAGGAACGGTCGTCAATGCAAACGGAATTGTCACGACCACCATCGAGACACTCAATGCTGGCGCTTCAGCGACGATGACGCTATACGCGAGTGTCAACGTTTCAATGGACGGAACCTTGGTTAATACAGCGGTCGCAACAGCGGATCAGCCAGACCTGCATCCAGATGACAACACCAGTTCCATTCAAACTCAGACAAAACTCGCACCGACATCTGTGAGCGGTGTGGTCTTCCAGGATCTCAACAACAATGGCCTGCGAGACACAAACGAGCTGTTTCTGGCTGGTGTTCAGGTGGTGCTATTTGGCACTGACATTCACGGTGTCTCCGTGACCCAGCAGATGGTGACCGATTCCAGTGGAGCTTATGCCTTCACGAACCTGGTTCCCGGCAACTACAGCGTCTACGAAATCCAACCAGGATTCTACATCGACAACAAAGAAGTCGCGGGCACCGGAGCCACCGGTACTGTTGGCAGTGACGCATTTCTGAACCTGAGGCTTGTTCAGGGTGTGAATGCTGTGGCCTTCAATTTCACGGAAGGCGCAAAGGATCTTTCGAAACGACCGTTTCTTGCCTCCAGTCAGAATGCCGGCCAGACGCAAGTCGTGTCATTGCCGGTCACGGGAACAGGTAGCCTGAGCGGCACAGTGGCAACAGATTCGAACCGCAGTAACACCTATGACAATGGTGACGTTGGCATTCCAGGCGTCATTGTCACACTTTCTGGTAATGACACTGCTGGCAACCCGGTGCTTATTCACCAGTCAACTGATTCACTTGGGCGATTTTCATTCGTCAACCTACCAGTCGGCCAATACAACATTCTTGAAACGCAACCCAATGGCAAGCCAGACGGAGCAGAACAAACGGGCACAATCCTGCCGGATCAGGTACTGGATAATCTCTTCTCGGCGATCGCACTTCCGAACGGAGGCAATGGAACAGGATACAGTTTCCTTGAACTTCCACTGACAGCAGGCACGACGACAGCGACATCACCAACATTCCTCACTCCAACAGCAGCCAACGTTGGTTTGCGGCCGACCGTATCCTGGACGTCGCTGACTTCCGCTGCGAGGTACGAAGTGACAGTGAGCCAAATCACCGGTAATGTCGGCGAGGTCTATCGAAATTCGAATGTCACCGGCACATCAATCACAATTCCAAAAGATCTGGCAATTGGATCGCATCGCGTCTGGGTTCGCTCGATCAGCAGGTCAGGCGTTGCGGGGCCGTGGAGCCAGCCGTTGGCATTCAATGTCGCGACGCAGGCCAACGCCTTGCAGGTCCTTGCGGTAAGTCTGAACGCCGGTCGGACGCTGGACTGGGCCGACGTGCCAAAAGCCAGATCCTACGACATGCGTCTGATCAATGTCGAAACCGGGACAGTACTGGCCAACGTGACAAACCTTCCGTCCTCACAATATTCAGGACTGCCGACTCTGCCACCAGGCAAGTATCGCTACTTCGTACGTGGAAATACCGCAACGTCCACGGGCCTGTGGTCTGATGGATTCGATTATACAATCCTGTCGATTCCAACTCTGAAGTCCGCGACTGCCACAAACACCACGAAACCGACTCTGCACTGGAATCCAGTGATTGGCGCGACGATGTATGAAGTTTGGTTGTCCAGGATCTCAGAAACCGGTGCAGCTCAAAGAGTGACCACAGTCGATAAGACAAACGCAACATCCGTTCCCGTACCGGTAAGTTTGGCTCTCGGAAATTATCGCTACCAGGTTCGCGCAATTGATTCCCATGGAAAAATGACGACATGGAGCTCGCCATCGCACTTCCAGGTGGAGCCTGCCGGAAAGATGCTGACACCGTCAGGAACCACAAATTCCAATACGCCAACTTTTACGTGGCAGCGAGTGGAAGGTGCAGTTCGCTACGACCTGTGGGTTGCTGACCAATCGGGAAATATCTACGTCCGCGAGCAAAACTTAACAGGTACGTCGTTTACTTCGACGAAGGGATTCGTCAACGGTCACTACCGCGTTTGGGTGATGCCAGTCGCAACGACCGTGCCAGGCAAGTGGTCTACAGCATTGGCATTTACGGTCAACAGCGTGGCTCGGCCGGAATTGACTTCGCCTGGAGCAACGACAAACGCGACTCCCAGGTTCCAATGGACACCGGCTTCCAACGCGGTTCGCTATGAGTTGTGGGTTGATAAAGTCGGTGGACTTTCGAAAGTCGTTCACTCGACTAACGTCACCACCAACTCCTACAAACCTGCGACATTCGTTGCGGCCGGGACTTATCGGGCCTGGGTGCGAGCATTCGATGCAACCGGTGTTGCCAGCGTCTGGAGCCAGGCACTCGATTTCCGCGTGGTCTGATTGGATGCAGCATTCCGCAGGACGGAACTCCAGTCCCGTCCTGATCTGCAATAATGAACGGCAGGGACGGGTCGGGAGACCTGTCCCACACACCGCTACTTGCGAGCGATCCGGTAACCAACTCCACGTACTGTCTCAATGATTTCGTTGGTCTCGCCGAGCTTCTTACGCAGAGCTCGCACGTGTACGTCAATCGTTCGTTCAAGGGAATTTGCATCTTCGCCGCGCGAAGTCTCCATGAGTTCGTTGCGCGAAAACGGACGTCCCGGCTGGGACATTATTGTCCACAGTAAACGAAATTCGGTCGGGGTCAGTTCCAGTTCTTTGCCCTGATATTTGACGACATGATTTGTACGGTCAATTTCAATCCCGTGCATTTCAAGCTGGTTTTTTCCGGCTTCTGCCGAATCGGCACGACGGAGCAATGCCTTGATACGATGAATCAGCGGTTGCACACGAAATGGCTTCGTTACGTAATCGTCAGCTCCCATATTGAAGCCGACAATTTCGTCAGTTTCTGCGCTGCGAGCTGTCAGCATCATTACGGGAACAGCTTTTGTCCGAGTGTCAGCTTTCAAGAGTCGGCAAATCTGCAGGCCATCGATTCCAGGCAACATCAGGTCGAGAATACACAAATCAGGAACCATGCTTTGCGCTCGCATTAATCCGCTGCGCCCGTCACGTTCCCAGTGAACGGCATAACCTTCTTTCTGCAGGTTATAGACGATCACGTCCGCGATGGATTGTTCATCTTCGATCACAAGAATGTTCGACTGCATGGGCTGGACGTATGCCTTTCAATGTCACCTATGTAATCGAGGATGACGAATAATCGCCGCCTCAACCAGATACACCACATCCTCAGCTATGTTCGTTGCATGGTCTGCAACCCGTTCCACGTGACGAATGACAGAGAACAGATGCAGACTTGGTTCAACAAGCTCAGGTCTCTGCTTCATCACATTCACGACTTCTTCAATCAATTCACTGTTCAGATTGTCTACAAGTTCGTCACGCTGACAGATAACACGGGCTGCTGCAGAATTCTGTTCAACAAACGCGTCGATACTATCATGCAGCATGCTGAGTGCCTCCTGAGTCATTTCACTCAGCCGTCCTGGCATCGGATACAAACCATGTTTTGCCATTCCTGCAGATCTTTCCGCGATGCTGACTGCAATATCAGCGACCCGCTCAAGTTCTGCAGCAATTTTCATCACCACGGCGACACGACGAAGATCATTCGCCACCGGATGATAAAGTGCCAGAATTTTCAGACACTCTTCTTCGATGCGAATGTCCCACCTGTCAACCTCACGATCCCTTGATGAAACTTCCTCAGCCAATTCGCTGCGACCATTTTGGAGGCCATCAACAGCATCATGGATCAGTTCTTCCACTGTCGAACACATCGACAAAATGTCTCGATGCAGGAGCTCCATCTCATTTACAAAGTGAGTGGTCATACGCGTAGAATCCCGTTGAAATCTGCGTACCACCAGAGAACTTGCCTCTGATGTCCGCAATATGAATTGGGTTGATTAATGAATTGTTAAGATTGCTGCAGAATTTCCGGATCCGCCTCGGTTTCTCCAGAAATGTCAAGATTGTGCTGTTTAGAAATCAGCCGAATCGTCCAGTGATGTAGTCTTCCGTTTTCTTTTCCGATGGGCTCGTGAAGATCTTCATCGTGGGGCCGGTTTCGATGAGAATTCCCTTGAAGAAAAACGCCGTTTGATGGCTGACGCGCGAGGCCTGCTGCATGTTGTGAGTCACGATTACAATGGTATAGTTGGCACACAATTCACCGATCAGATTTTCGATACGGTCTGTACTGGCGGGATCCAGAGCTGACGCCGGTTCGTCCATTAAAATAATATGAGGATTCGTTGCCAGCGTCCGCGCGATGCATAGTCGCTGCTGCTGACCACCGGACAACGCCATTGCGGAACCTGTCAGGCGATCTTTCACTTCGTCCCACAATGCGGCTTTTTTCAGACACGATTCCACAAGGCTCGCCAGAACTGCGCGGTTCCTTTCGCCTGCGACTCGAGGGCCATAGGCAACATTGTCGAAGATTGACTTGGGAAACGGCGTGGATTTTTGGAACACCATCCCGATGTGCTTCCGCAGCAACACGACATCCACTGCCGGGGCCATAATGTCCTGGCCTTCCACAAGGATTTCGCCTTTACAGCGAGCTCCCTCAATCAGGTCATTCATCCGATTCAGCGTGCGGAGAAAGGTGCTCTTTCCACAGCCTGAAGGACCAATCAGAGCTGTAACGGATCGCTCGGGTACCGTCAGCGACACGTCAAACAGAACTTGATGCTCGCCGTAGTAAAAATCAACATTCCGTGCCTGGATCGATGGCAAATGATCAGACATGTCCAGGTTGCGATCAACACCGGCAACAGGAGGTGGCACAGAATTCTTTGTGATGGCAGG
>JAYVNW010001038.1:0-1555 GCA_043758225.1 Candidatus Kuenenia sp.
TTTTCGAGTTGTATCCGCGACACCGATTCAGACTCTTCAGCGTCTGCGTCTTCGAGCAGGAAACTGGAGCCGCCACAGTCCAACCAGTCAGCCGAGTGCTCAAGAAGTCCCATCGGGACGACGAGGACAATGGTAATGAGAATGTGCAGCCAGTGAATCATGTTCCAAAGTGTCACGGAATCTGCCTGTTGCTGTCAAGCGGCTTCCTTGTGAGCGGTAAATCATTGTAATATCCGGACATCTTTAATGTGGTTCGCTATGATATTTACGTCGCATCGACGAATCAGAAAGTGAAGACTTGCGCTTCGTACACACCCGCAGGCAGAAGTCGACCTTCGCTGATGTATGCCCTGAGTTTGTCGATCGCCTGCTGAAAAAGGATGCTTGCGTGGAATTCATAATTGACCCGGAATGGGCGTGGGCTGAGTTTCGTCCCGATACCGACACACCCTGGAATCTTCGAACTGCGGCTCATCTTTTTCGCCGCGCTGGGTTTGGGGCGACGCAGTCTGAGTTGTCGGATGCCGTTTCCAAATCACCGTCAGAAGTTGTCAAAGAATTATTAACTGGCCCCGAACCAGAATCATTTGTGGCCGAGATGAAATCATTGTCGAATGCCGCGATCGCGACTGGCAACGTGCAGCATCTTTCGGCGTGGTGGGCCTACCGCATGCTCAGCACGCCTAAACAGTTACTGGAAAAGACAACACTCTTCTGGCACGGCCACTTCGCGACCAGTGCAGAGAAAGTTACCGACGGTAACTTAATGTTGATGCAGAACGAACTCCTTCGTTCATTTGCATTTGGCGACTTTCCAAAACTGCTGCTGGAGATTTCACGCGATCCGGCAATGCTCGTATATCTGGATTCGGCGACGAATCGTAAATCGCATCCGAACGAAAACTACGCTCGCGAAATCATGGAGCTGTTTTGTCTCGGTGAAGGACACTATACCGAAACCGATATCCGAGAACTCGCACGATGCTTTACCGGTTGGGAAATTCGTCGTGAAGAGTTCCGCTTCAATCGGTATCAGCACGATAGCGGAACAAAAACCATCTTCCACAAGACGGGCGATTTTGGCGGCGAAGAAGGCGTTCAGATTGTGATCGAACAAAAGTCCGCACCCGAGTTTATCGCATCAAAACTGGTGCGGTTCTTTGTGATGGATGAACCACAGCCAACGGCGGAACTCATCGCGCCTCTGGCGAAGGAACTGCGTGAATCGGGAATGAGGATTCAGCCTGTATTGCGGCGAATCCTGACGAGCAACCTTTTCTACTCGCCTTACGCCATTGGGCGAAAAGTGCGATCACCGGTGGAACTTGCGATTGGGTTGCTGCGATGCCTTGAAGGCACCACGAATACTTTCGATCTGGCTGAAGCGATGCTGACGCTTGGTCAGGGGCTGCTGTATCCGCCGAGCGTCAAAGGCTGGGACGGCGGTCGCACGTGGATCAATTCTTCGACATTGCTGGGACGATCGAATCTGGTTCGTACATTGATTACGAATGACAAGACGCGGTTTGGAAAGACGACGCTTCAAAAGTATCTG
>JAYVNW010001039.1:0-5056 GCA_043758225.1 Candidatus Kuenenia sp.
GCCAGCTTCCTCGCGGCGGAATAGCGAGCGTTTCCACGGATCGTTCACTCATCAGCGATCAACCTCTGCCCCACAGCCGCGTAGTATCGATACAGCGCCCGCGAATATGCAGCACGCGTCGAAATGTAGAGCGAGTAAGTTTCCCTATAATTCCTCTGTGCGTCGAGTACGTCAATTAGCGGCCGCCCGCCATTCTCATAAGCGGTGGTAATGCTGTCACGCACGCTTTCAGCCAATTGAAGCTGCTCCGTGGCGACGGACTTTGCATTCTCGTCAGCCGCTTCCAATTCGGCAACGGCCTGTCGGATCTCGGCTTCCAGATTCAGAAGTGCGGCCGAGCGTTCGAATTGGGTGCGACGTTCTTCCGCGGTGGCCTTCTCGATGTTCCCTTGATTTCTATTGTAAATTGGCACGCTCATCGTAAGGGCGGCGCTCCATGAATTTGCGTCAGGGAAACCAATTGCTTTCTCCTGGTATTGATGCGCGTAGCCGAAGGAAGGAGCGATCGAAGGCCGCGCGGCACGTTGCTCGACAACAATGTCCGCGCCCGCCTTGGTCATCCTCCATTGGATCGCCCGCAAGTCTGGCCGCGACTGCTGTGCCACCACCAGCGCCTGATCGAAATCCACGAGGGGAGACAGCAACTGGCGGTCCAACTCACTGACGGGAATCAGATTGAATGGAATTCCTTGGTCGCCCATCATTGCACGCAATCGAGCGATCGTAGTTCGTTCTGCCGCCCTGGCGGTCCGGAATCGTTGCTCGGCAGCGATGAGATCGAGCCTGACGCGACTAGCCTCAATGGCAGGACGGCCTCCATCCGCAATGGCTTGTTTCGTTACTGATTCCAGCCTACGAAGGTTTTCGACGTTTTGACGGGCGACGTCGTGCAGCCCTCGGGCTTCGACAGCGTCAAAGAAGGCGGTGGCTGCCTCGACCACGCGCAAGCGGATCAGGTTCTCAAACTCAGCCTGTGCGACGTGAACGCCATAGTGTGCACTCGACATCGCGGCTGTTCGTTTGCCAAACAAGAACCAGTCAATTGGATAGGTCAAGACTAAATCCTGTTGAGGTGGCCCTCCTTGCCGATTAACCGTGAAAGGCCGCGTCAACGGCAGAAGCTGGACATCCGTAAAGAGTTCCGGGTTCGGAAACAAAGACGACGTCAGATAATCCGCTTTCGATTGCTGAATCCGTTCGATTTCCGCGCCGATGATCGGGTGCACGTTCAGACTTGCGAACACCGCCTGGTTGAGTGTGACTTCGTAATCGTCCGCCATCGGAGCTAGAAGTGTCTCTGCCGACTGCGATGACTCGCTTACCAGTTGCGAAGCCCCTGCCAACGTAATGACGTTTGTCGATTCTGAAATTGACAGGGAAGCATCCTTCGATGATTGCGCAGATTCCGACCCGCGGTCGGATTCGTCTGCAGCCGCAACGCCGGCAGAGCCCTCCGCATTTGATCGTGAGTGGGAAGGAGTACGGCAGCCAGTGAGCAGAGAAAGAATCAGGATCGCGCGAATCACCACTGAACCACGGTGGCTCGCTCCCCTGTCATTAACAGGGGCCGTAACGGGCGGAGTTCTCGCAGCAATTGCTCTTGACGGCATCTGCGACTCGCGCTTGCATCGCGGTGATCCCAAGATGTCACTCCAGCCTCAAAGACAGAAACACCCTATTTTTAGATTCATTCACTATTATCGGCAGCTTGAAGTCGACAACAGATTTTGAATGCCGCTGCCACCACAAAACTCTCAGTTAGTATCACCGGAATATCCTACCCGCGTCGCCAAGCTTCTCGGGAGGCTGGAAACACTGAGTTGATTCTGGAGCGACACCGTGATGCGGCAATGGCCAAAAGGAATTGACGCGGATCTGCTTCTAAACGGTTACGTCGCGTTTTTTGAGCCACCAATGGATTCTGCCACCGCTGCCATCAAGGCGCTTCAGGGGTGCGGGATTGAGATCAAAGTCGTCACCGCCGACAACGAACTTGTCGCGAAGAAGGTCTGCAAAGAGGTCGGCTTGCCGCCGCTCCCTTGGCTGTTGCTTGCGATCTCCATGATTGAAGGATGAGGCTGCCGTCATTCGCGCCACGGATGAAGCCACGAAATGGCTACCTGATTGCGGCCGGGGAAACGTTATTGTGGAAGTGAACAACGAGACGAACCCGGGCTTTGATCAACAGTTCCTGCGTCTGGAATGCGTTCATGGCAACGGTGCCAAAGACCCCGCGTGCCTTCCCGAGTGATCGACTTCACAGGCACGGCGCGTCCCGGGATACCGGCCGATGCCGATACTCTTCAATGAAAACCCTGAAAACCAAGAAAAGCGGACAACGTCCAACTTTTCTGGCGATTATTACTAAGCATGGGGCTGAATTCCGCCTGTCGAGAACCGTTTATCCAGAACCCCTGTTCAAGGAAAACTGCTCAACCTATACTCAAACTGGTGTGTCTGAATTAGAGACCATAACGTTTTCATTATTGCCTACTGGAACTGTATTCAGATGTCGGAAGAAATGAAGCTCAGCAAGGTCGAGTTGCTGAAAGAAGCGTCACATCAGTTGCGAGGAACGCTGGCGGAAGAACTTGCCAACGATAAGCCAGAGTTTTCTGACGACGCAGCGACACTACTAAAACATCATGGATCATATTTGCAGGACGATCGCGATACTCGCAAGGCTAAAGGGGCAGACGGCAAATTGCTCGGTAAGCAGTATTCCTGCATGGTGCGTACCCGAATTCCCGGCGGGCGAGTTTCTGCATCTCAGTTTCTGGCAGAACTGGATATCTGTGACAAACTGGCGAACGGAACCGTGCGCATCACCAGTCGTCAGGGGTTTCAGTTGCACGGCGTATTGAAGAGCGACCTCCGTGAAACGATCCAGGCAATCAACGATTCGAAACTGACTACTCTCGCAGCCTGCGGTGACGTCAATCGCAATGTGATGGCCTGTCCGGCACCTTTCAAGACCAAGGTGTACGAACAGATGCAGGCACTGTCTCAGGAACTGGCGGAACATTTCAAGCCAAAAACAACTTCCTACTACGACATCTGGCTGAAAGACGAAAACGGCGAAGAAATCGACGTGACGGAATTTAAACCGGTTGAAGAGCCGATCTACGGGGCTCGTTATCTGCCTCGAAAATTTAAGATGAGCATCGCGTTGCCGGAAGACAACTGCGTCGATCTCTACACGCAGGATTTGGGCCTGATGGCGATCGTGGAAAACGGCTCAATCGTTGGTTACAATGTGCTTGCCGGTGGTGGAATGGGACGTACGCCGAGTGCTGAAAAGACGTTCCCAGCGATCGCTCACCGAATTACGTACACGACTGCTGATCAGGTTGTGGCTGTCTGCGAAGCGATCGTCAAGGTACAGCGTGACTTTGGTAATCGCGAAGACCGCAAGCGAGCACGCCTGAAATACCTGATTTTCGACTGGGGTGTACCGAAATTCAAGGCCATGGTTGAACAGTACTATGGCAAGGGCTTGCCTGATCCGCATCCGGCCGACGTCACTGGCGTCGATGACCACATCGGGTGGCATGAGCAGGGTGACGGAAAATTGTTCCTGGGAGTCAACATCGAAAACGGTCGTATTAAAGATGAAGGAAATCTGCGGATCAAAACGGGCTTGCGAGCCATCCTGACCCGCTTTGGCATGAACACGCGATTGACGGCGTTGCAGAGCGTCATCCTGTGTGACATCGATCCCAAAGACAAGCCAGAGATCAATCGCATCATGGCCGAGCACGGCATCAAGGGTGTCGATGAATTATCATTGATTCGTCGTTATTCGATCGCCTGTCCGGCATTTCCAACATGCGGCCTGTCCATCACGGAATCCGAACGTGCGTTGCCGGGAATCATTGACGAATTGGACGTTGCGATTGCCAAACTTGGCATGCAGTCCGAAAAAATCGCCGTCCACATGACGGGATGCCCAAACGGCTGTGCCCGGCCGTATACGCCTGATATAGGGCTCGTGGGAAAAGCTATGGGTAAGTACACGATGTTCCTTGGTGGAAATCCAGAGGGAACTCGTCTGGGCTTTATCTACAAAGACATGGTACCGACGGAAGATATTGTCCCGACTCTGGTACCACTGTTGACCGCGTACAAAGCAGATCGAAACGGTTCCGAATCCTTTGGAGATTTCTGTACTCGCAAAGGCCAGGACGCGATGGAAGCCTATGCTGCGTGATGGGAGAAACGTCGGCAGCATTCAGTCGGCAGCATTCAGTCGGCATTGTTTAGCGTATCTTGACGCAGCCTTGTGTCCTTGTTCCGAGGAATGAAGACAGAATCCGCCTCTGAAACCTGATATGCAAAAAATCCTACCCGAAGAGCTTCGGGTAGGATTCAGGCGTGTATCATTCATGCCGCTCAAGATCAGGCGGCATCGTATTCAGATATTCGGTTGTGCGGGATGAATGGAATTGTTGAATCTTCCGTCAGACAATATCGCATGTAATAAGCATCTTCGCAGGTGTCATTGTAGTGCTGGCGAAGGACGGTAATCGCACGGAAACCATTGTTGCCAAAGAACAATTGAGCTGGAACGTTGGTTTCACGAACTTCCAGCACAATTTCACGGCGACGCTGCTGAGACAGTTTGTCAACCAGACGTTGAACCATCTGGCGACCGATTCCGTTGCGGCGAGCTTCAGGAGCAACTGCGAAGTTCAGAATGCGAAGCATAGACTTGTGAAGTTCATAAATCATGAACCCAACAATTTTATGATCCAGTTCTGCGACTGTGCCTATGCAGTTGCGTTGTCGCAGGCAGCAGAGAAATTCCTCTTCTGTCCACGGATACTGGAAACTGCCCTGTTCAATTGACAGGACTTCATCCATGTCGCGACGGATCAACCAACGGATCTGCGTGCGTGTTGCGTCAATGGCAGGTACGTTATTGGTAACAGCAATTTGCTGACTTGCTCGCTTCAATCCCATTGCGGCCTCCATGCCGAATAGAACGAGAAAAATCACAAACGTCAGATCAAAGTTTCGGGCGAGTTTCGCTCGTCGCTTTGACCGCGCCACTTTA
>JAYVNW010001040.1:0-5209 GCA_043758225.1 Candidatus Kuenenia sp.
CGTGAACGACTTCGCTGGCTGAACCGCTCTTTTCGCTCCAGGAAATCTGCACTTGCGTCATTGGAGAAATTGGCCGACGGTGGCTTGGTTCGTTCCACCCGCATCGCACGTCTCGAAGCCGCTCTTCTGATTGCCGAAGGAGCAACTCCTGCGAAAAAACTTGCACAAGTGGCGCGACTGATTGACCACAAAGAAGTGCAGCAGCTGATACAGGCCTTGAATGAGAGCTATGATCGGACTCGATCTGCCTTTCGAATTGAACAGACCGCCGCAGGCTACATCTTCATGACGCGTGCTTCGCTATCCCCATGGCTGGATCGCCTGCACAATCGTCAGGCAGAGATGAAACTATCCGCTCCTATGATGGAGACGCTGACAATCATTGCCTATCAGCAACCGGTAACGCGAGCTGACGTCGATGCAATTCGTGGCGTTCAGGCAACGGAAATGATTCGTCAATTACTGGATCGTGGTCTGGTGAAAGTCGGCGGCGAAGACGATTCGCTGGGACGTCCGTTTCTGTATATTACAACGAAACAATTCCTAACGATGTTTGGCCTTTACCGCCTGGAAGATTTGCCGAACTACGCAACGCTCCGTCGCGAACGTACACTGCCTGCGATTGCTGAATTCATCGACGACGAAGAAGCGGAAGCTGACGCCGCTGCGTAATGTTCTGCTTTTGGGCTTGGCTCATTCGCCGCCTTGAATTGTAAGATGACAGACCGCTCGCAGCGGGCCAAATGATTGCCATAGTTACTATTTTTGGCCAGTAGAGTCTGAACTACTTTTTCAATCTCGTTTTCTCGAATCACTGTCGCCTGTGGGTTCAATCATAACATTTGGTGAGCATCAGCCCGCAAGACGTTGTTGAACGTAACAATTCGTCACGCATCATGGCGATCACCGCAGATGCTGGAAGCAAAAGAATTCGAGAGTCTTCAACCATTAGGCTCTACGGCAGGTGTTGCTTCACAACCGCTAGAATCTCATGGCCCACTTCGTCGATCGATTTCAGTTTTCCGTCATCGTTCAGGCCATGCACAGTTTGCCAGTCGAGCCGGCTATGGGAGAGGGCGAGGTAGCAGCGACGGACTTTTTCGAGGTATGGCAGGTCAGATTCCTGCAGGTCGGCTTCCTGAGTCGTATAGTCGCGGGCCGCTTTGCGGGATACCAGTTCTCGGCTCATCTGCGATGACATATCGATCAGAATGGTGAGCGTTGGTCGTGGCAGTGCGAAGACTTCGAATTCAATTGTTTCGATCCATTCAATCAAAGTGATGCGTGCTTCGCCTTCGAGTTTGGCGGATTGATGCGCAAGATTCGATCCTACGAAGCGGTCGAGTACGACGATGTCGTTTTCTTCCATCATACGCATCAACAGCGAACGCGATTCATACCGATCTCCGGCATACAACACAGCGGCAAGTTGCGGATGAACTTCATTCAGAGCACCGAAGCGACCGTTAAGAAAATCGCCGATGGCGGAGCCAAATGTTGTTGCGGAGTATCGTGGAAACTGCAACGTATCGACTTTAAGTCCCATGCCGCGAAGTGATGAAACAAGTCGGCCCGCTTGAGTGCCCTTGCCAGCTCCATCGATACCTTCGATGGCGATCAGCGTGGCCATATTTGAACTCCTGAATCGTGATTTGCTGTCTGCGGCATTCCAAGCTGCACGAGATTCACGGGTTGGTCGTCCGTCGAGCGGAGTGGCGTCAGCCCTTCGGTACAATTCTCTTCATGTTCCTCGATTGGAATTTCATCATTCATCGGCAACGTCCCGCGTCCGCGCTGCGATTGAATGGACATTGGAATTCGCACGCTGGAAATTCGCTCGGCGACAACGCCTTCGCGATTCGCCGAAACAGCGCGGCACGTTACGAACTGGCCGAGATCATCAATCGTTCCCGGAACTTCCACCGGCATGTACCAGCGGTCGGAACCACGCACAAAGCCGGGGCGAGTTTCTGATTCACGTTCGGCGAGAACTTCCAGAATCGGAGATTCCGGCATGCGGCTAAAGATGTCTTGTACCATAGGGCCGACGCCGCCCGGCTCGCCGGAACAAAGAAGAACCCGACTCAGATAAAACTGTTCGGCAAGTTTGCGTTCCAGATTGCTCAGAATATGGACACGTTTTTTTATTACTTCCGGTGGCACTTGATCGGGCATCGTTGCCGCCGGTGTTCCGTCACGGCGACTAAACGGGAACACATGCACCTTCATAAACCGAGCCTTACGGCATGTTTCAAGCGTCTCTTGAAATTCTGCATCGGTCTCACCGGGAAAGCCCACGATGAGATCCGTGCTGAACGCCGGATCGTTGCCCAGCATATCACGGATTTGATCGAGCCGATCTAAAAAGCGTTCGACACGATAGCGGCGGCGCATGCGAGTCAGCACTCCGTTACTGCCGCTTTGCAGAGCCGGATGAAACTGCGGACACAAATGTTCGCAGTCACCTGCAGCTTTGATAAAGTCGTCGTTGACTTCGACCGTTTCGATACTCGACAACCGCATGCGCCAAGCGCCGGGGATGCGATCCAGTCGACGCAGCAAGTGCCACAAACGCTCAGGCTTGTCACCCGGTTGCAGGTTGTTCGTATCGACGCCGAAGTGCCCCATGTGAATACCGCTGATCACGATCTCGCGGTATCCATGATCGATCAACGCGCGGATTTCGTCCTCGATATCAATCGGGCGACGACTGCGAAGTCCCGGGCGTACCATCGGGATGATGCAGTACGAACATTTCAGAATGCAGCCGTCCTGAATTTTCACAAACGCCCGCTGATGGCCTTCGAAGTCGCTGATGCCATTCGGCATATCGACGATGCCGAAGCGACCGAGCACATCCGGAAGTTCCCGTTTGTCGGTAACCACTTCAATGACGTTTGGCAGTTTGGAAACAGCTCGCGGATCGCGGGTCGCATAACAACCCATCACGATTGTTTTCGTACCGGGGTTCTGCCGCGACAGTTGTCGAATCACTTGCCGCGATTTTGAATCGCCATTGTTCGTGACAGTACAAGTATTCACAACGCACAGGTCCGCGTACTCACCCTCGTTCGCTTCTCGAAAGCCGCCTTGCAAGAGCGCTTCGCGAACAATTTGAGTTTCATACTGATTGACTTTGCAGCCCAGCGTGACCAGACGGCAGGTTCGGAGTTCGGACATGTTAAGCACGTGATAAACAGGGCTGTTTGAATGTAGGACGGGGCTGGAGTCCTACTCTGATACGGCGTAGGTTGGACATTCTTGTCCGACGTTTCCCGTCAGAACGCCACCGCATTCCCGAATTCTCACGATTCGAGAGAAATGGCCACGGCATTCCGTCGCGACATTCAGGTTACAATTCTTGATCCAGGACGATTTATATGCGATAGTTGACTGAGCCATCCTACACTTTCCGCTGCTATCATTCCAGTTTTCCCCACGCAAGGACCCATCATGCTGAGCAAGCGGTATTGCTTCTCGATCGCTATGGGCGGCGCGGGAATTCGTGCCGGCGTGGTTCATGGCGAATCAGATGCCCATGCCGCATGTCCGGTTTCGGGTATCGTGAGTCCCGGAGATATCGCGGCGCCGATTTTTCATTGTCCAGGCTATGCGCCGGACACATTGCTTCATGATCAGACTGGTCGTCCGTTTCCATGGAATCGCGGTCAGGTGATCCGCGAGATTGTCATATAATGCACGAACGCATCGAATTCCTGGAGGATCCTCGTCTGGAAGTCTTTCGCAATTTGAAAGCGAAGAACGCTGTTCGTGATGCGCGATTATTTGTGGCTGAAGGTGCGACGGTCGTTGAACGCGTATTGCGCAGTGGACTGATGGTGCAGAGTATCCTTGTCAGCGATCACAAGTTTGCGACATGTGAGCCGTTCCTGCGACCTGATGTTCGCGTCTATCGCCTGCGTTCCGAATTGGCGAACGAACTTGTCGGATTTGACTTTCATTGCGGCGTGATGGCGAGTGCCGTGCGTCCTGCAGCACTGAAGCCAGAGCAGTGGATTCCTGCCAGCGGTCGGTCTTTAATCATTGCCGCCGATCGAGTTGTCGATCCGGAAAACGTCGGCGCGATAATACGCATTGGGTCGGCTTTCGGTGCCGATGGAGTCATCTTTGGCAAGGGCTCCGCCGATCCGTTTTCCCGCCGTGTGCTGCGTGTTTCGATGGGGAACGTTTTGTTCATGCCGATCACTGAGACTGATGATTTGCCCGCAACGCTGTCGGAGCTGTGTCTTCAGCGTGAGTTTCGCATCTGCGGCACGGTGCTGGATGTTCAGGCCATCGATCTGGGCTCATTTATTTTTCCCGATCGAACTGTCCTCGTCTTCGGCAATGAGTACGACGGAATCTCCGACACCGTGCAAAACGTCCTCACCGATCGACTGACGATTTCGATGCTTAATGGCACCGATTCGCTTAACGTGGCGATCTCCGTCGGCATTTTTTGTCATCAATATCGAGCTCAGATGAGCAGGAATTCGAATGTCTGAGATCACTGTGGAGATTTTGTTTTCCGGTTGCGTTCAGGGGGTGGGAGTTCGTTACACAACAAAAGGCTCTGCGAGCGTCGGATCGACATGTTTCAAATGTCCGCGAGACGCTCCGTTGAATCGCCGAACCTGTCGAGGTGCACGCCGAACTTATCCATCAATGACAAATACAGGCTGCACATCTTGCGGTTTGGTTTGTTGAGATAATCCAGGACTCGACCGGTTTCCAGCTTGCCGCCGCCTTTGCCGAGAATCACAACCGGCAGTTTTGTTGCGTCGTGACTTCCGGTATGCATGCTGCTGCAATACATCAGCATCGAATTATCCAAAGCCGTGCGTTCGCCTTCCTGAATGGCATCCAGTTTAGTGGCGATGTACGCGAACTGTTCGATGAAGAAACGATTCACTTTCAGCCAGTCGTCAGATTCCTGATGTGACAGCAAGTGGTGAATCATGTAGTCCACGTTCAGGTTCGGGAATCGCAGCGACGAATGATCGTTATTGAGTTTCAATGTACACAATCGAGTCGAATCGGTCTGGAAGGCCAGCACAAGAATGTCGCTCATCAACCGCATATGTTCGGCGATGTCCTGCGGGATGCCATCAGTGGGGCGTGGGATATTCGGTGTGTCCAGTGTCGGCTTCCAGCCCTGAAATTCGCCTCGCTGTCCAGCGCGAGAAATGCGTTGTTCAACTTCGCGTAC
>JAYVNW010001041.1:0-2510 GCA_043758225.1 Candidatus Kuenenia sp.
TGGTCAATTGGCAGATGACGGAAGAAGCAGAAGCAGCCGGCATCAATTTTACTTACTTCGAAGGAACGACTGAGGAAACACGCCTGCAGCACATTTTCAATGTCGTCGGAGGCGGCATGGCGGCCGTCGATTTCGATCTGGACAGCTGGCCGGATCTTCACATCGCACAGGCCAATGACTGGCGAGCAGGCGATAAACAGCCCGTTGTGATCGACAGCCTGTATCGCAATCGAAATGGAGTTCGATTTGAAGATGTTGCCACAGTTGCAAATCTCATTGAGCCAGGTTTTTCGCACGGAGTCTGTGCAGGAGATTTCGATCAGGACGGATTCCCCGACGTATCAGTTTCGAACCTGGGACCAAATCGGCTGTTTCACAATAATGGCGATGGGACATTTGAGGATGCGACCAGCATCGCGGATGTCGCAGGGGATGAATGGAGCATCACCAGTGTGCTGGCCGACTTCAACGGCGACAGCCTGCCGGACCTCTATGTCGGGAATTATTCGAAGCGAGACGAAACTGCAATTAAGGAATGCCACCGCCCAACCGGTGAACGAATGGCTTGTACGCCGGACACTCTGACGGCGGAATCCGACAGGCTCTATCTAAACCTCGGCGATGGCCGCTTTCGCGATGTGACGGACGTGTCCCGAATTCGTGAGTCGTCCGGTCGCGCTCTGGCGCTAATTGCCTGGGACTTCGCCGGCGATGGCCGCACGAGTTTGTTTGTTGCCAATGACACCAGTGCGAACTTCCTGTTTCATAACTTCGTCACGAATTCAGAAGGAGTTCCTGAGTTTTCGGAAGAAGGTGTGTTGCGAGGGCTCGCGTTTGACGGGGACGGAAATGCGCAGGCATCCATGGGTGTTGCAGCAAGTGATGCAACCGGTGATGGGAAACTTGATTTGTTTGTGACCAACTTTCAACACGAATCAAATACATTTTATTCTCAGGCTCCTGATGGCTTATTTCTGGATTTCACGCGGCAGTTCGGGCTTCGAGATTCTGGCTTTGGAATGCTTGGATTTGGTACGCAGTTTGCTGATTTCGATGGTGATGGCTGGGATGATCTGGTCGCTGCAAATGGACACGTCGACAAACCCAGCAGCGAGGACGGAAAGGATAGAATGCGTCCGCAACTGTGGCGAAACATTGGTGGAGAGTACTTTACTGAAATTCCAAAAGATTCACTGGGTTCGTTTTTTCAGCACGAATACCTCGGTAGAGGACTTGTGACGCTCGACTGGAATAAAGACGGACGCACGGACTTCGGGGTGTCGAATCTCCACGCGCCGTTTTGTCTCGTGACAAATCGTACGCCATCGTCCAGCGTTGCTGTCTTTGTGCGTTTGATTTCCACGTCAGGAGTGAGAGATGGCAGCGGGGCGACGATCCGAGCCAGAATTGCCGGACGAGATCATTTTCGACTGGCAGTGGCTGGTGGCGGTTATCTCACGACAAATGAACAGAGATATGTATTTTCCGTCCCCAACGGGGAAGTGATCGAAGGACTCGAGGTCACATGGTCGAATGGCGAAGTGGAGTCGTGGAACATCCCGCCCGAAAGCCGAGAGTTTGTGATTGTGGAAGCGAGAAAACAGCCCATACAAGTGGGCAATTGAGTCGCGGAATGAAGGCAGCCGACGCAAAGAAACAAAGGATTCAAGCTGCAGAAATTGTTGACTTGCTGAGGTTCATTTTTGCGGCAACGAAATGCAGGAGTTTTTCAGTGTACAACCCGACATGCTGTTTGCGGATATTTTTCAATCTTCCGAATTTTCTCAAAGTCGGCCTGCGTTTTATCATTGACATTCTGTCCAGTTGACGACACATTGCAAGGTAGCTTCGTCTCGCAGCAATGTCTGCGAAATTTTCAGTGAGAATGCAGTTCTCTTCCTTTGTACCTGGAGAAATAAAATGCGTAAGCGTGGATTTACCCTGATAGAACTCTTGGTGGTGATTGCGATCATCGCCATCCTGATCGCATTGCTGCTCCCGGCAGTGCAGCAAGCACGTGAAGCGGCCCGCCGGACTCAGTGCAAGAACAACCTCAAACAACTTGGACTGGCGCTGCACAATTACCATGACGTCTACGACACGCTTCCAATCGGGGCGGTGGGATCAGATCAATGGGGTTGGGGCATGTCATGGTATATGCGAATCCTTCCGTACCTTGAGCAGGCTCCGGTTTACAACCAGCTTACTTTCAGCGGAACCCATTATGGCTGGACTTGGGATGGCACTAAGGAGGGAGGCGCAAACGGACGGGTGTTGGAGAAATCGTCAATTCCCGGCGTGATCTGTCCGTCCAGCCCACTGGCGAAGAAGCGAGATTCGGGCAACCATATTATACCAAATGCTCAGTATTACGGGATTTCTGGGCCGGCAAACGGCAATGGTTACACGAATCCAACAAACAAACAGATCACATGCTGCGGTTGTTGCGGCGGGCAGCAGGCGACTGGAGTATTTTCTTCATCAGGAACATTTGCCATCGCCGAGACATT
>JAYVNW010001042.1:0-7257 GCA_043758225.1 Candidatus Kuenenia sp.
GAACGATTGAATCTGCGGTACGCGGCTTCAGTCTCGTCACCTTTCTACTTGTTCCATCGTCAACGTCGCTGGAATGCTACTGAGAATACCTGGATGGGATGGGAGCGGAAACGTGGCAAGCTCATGGAGTTTGGTGAGATGCTTGCAGGTAGCGAGAAGACGTCGTACACCGTGAAAATTGGCGATCTTTCGCGACTTTCAGAGTTTCGCAGAGAAGCAAACAGACCGTTTGTGATCACACTGGATTCTGACACAATTCTGCCTCGCGGTGCGGCACGCAAGCTGGTCGGAACATTGGCGCATCCGCTGAATCGACCGATCACGCGATCTGGAGAATCCGGACGTTGCGTCACGCGTGGCTATTCCATTTTGCAGCCTCGCGTGAGTATCCATTTGGGTGATACTCAAAAGTCACGCTATCTGCGAGTTCATGCGGCAAATCCAGGCATCGATCCTTACGCATCTGCCGCATCGGATGTCTACCAGGATCTCTTTGCAGAAGGGAGTTTCACGGGCAAAGGAATCTACGATCTGCGCACATTCGAAAGCACACTGGCAAATCGGTTCCCGGAAAACAGGATTCTGTCCCACGACTTGATCGAGGGCTGTCACGCACGAGTCGCTTTGGTGAGCGATATTGAAGTCTTCGATGGATTTCCATCTCGCTATGATGCTGACGCCCGACGACAGCATCGCTGGGTGCGTGGTGACTGGCAGATTAGTTCCTGGTTGCTGCCAACGGTTGCGACCATGGACGGCACGACTACGAATCCGCTTTCAACGCTGTCCCGGTGGAAGATTCTGGACAACCTGCGACGAAGTCTGGTCTCGCCCGCTTTGTTTGCGTTTCTGATCGTCAGCTGGATGTTGGTGCCTCAGCTGGCATGGTGGTCGACCGGATTTGCAGCAGTGACCATTTTGTTCCCGGTCGTCGTGCAGGCCGTCACTGGGCTCATGAACTGGAACACTCGGCGTGAAGTCGCTGCTCAGCTTCGGCTCTATCTCCGTTCGCTCGTGAACACCTCCGAGCAATGCTTTTACACGGCAGCCTTTCTGCCGTACAAAGCACTGCAGATGACCGACGCGGTGCTTCGCACCATGTTTCGATTGATGATCACCCGCAAGCGACTGCTCGAATGGGAAACCGCAGCGGCCACGGAATCCCGGCTTGGCAGAAACGCCTGGACGCTCATGAAAGACCTGAGCATTTGCAGTGTCGTGGCTCTGGTCGTTTTCTTTCTCATCGGGAATTCTGCAAAACCTGCGGCAGTTCCGTGGTTGAGCGTTTGGTTCATTGCGCCCATCGTTGGGCATCTTATCAGTTTGCCGCGAAAGCAACGCGTGACTCAGATTCAACACGATGACAAGGCATGGCTGGAGCAAATCGCGTCGGGGACCTGGGCTTACTTTGAACAGTTTGTTAATCCGGAAGGCAACTGGCTGCCCCCTGACAATGTGCAGGATTATCCGAGGGAGAAAGTGGCGTTTCGAATCTCTCCCACCAACGAAGGTCTGTTTTTAGTATCCGGGCTGGTCGCCCGCCGTATGGGATTCATTGGGCTGGAGTCGCTGGTTGAACTGTGGGAGAAGAATCTGTCCAGCTGGAACTCGCTGGAGCAGCTTCACGGTCATCACTTCAACTGGTACGAAACCAGTGAACTCAAAGCACTGCATCCGTACTACGTGTCGACGGTTGATAGTGGCAATTTGATGGCTTGCTATTTCACACTGTGCGACGGAATTGCCGGCGCTGGTCAGCAAGCGTTGATTGGTACGAATCATCACACCGGTGCCATGTCGTCATTGGGATGGCTGAAAGGACGACTTGAGTTTGAACAGTCTCAGATCGATGACGGTGCAGAGGACGCAATCGCGCAGCGCAATCAACTGCAGGCAATGAGAATGCTCATTGCGGATCTTTCTCAGAAGATCGTCCTGAAGGCAAAATCCTTCAGCGGACTCCTGGCCTTTCTGGAGTCATTGCAGCTGGCCGCTGACAAGCTGAATGCGTGGGCGGTCGAGCAGTCGCGCACGACACGAAAAAACGCCTGGATCAACGATAAAAACGTCTTTCTGAGTCAGGTGCGGATCGTCGCCGAACGATTTCACGGCATCAATCGCGATGCTGATCAGTTCCTGCCATGGCTGAAACTTGCTGCGACAATGGAAGCAAATCCGGGCGGGAAAAATGCAACGCTCAGTCTGTTACAGCATCTGCTTGTTCCAGAAATCGGACTTCGCGAGTTGGCGACCTTGCCAACGGTACTGGAAGCGACCGTCTTGCGACACACGGAATCGACAGTTGTGGATCCGGAGAGCAGGTCTCAGGGACCGTCATTGCAGCTCGATGAACTTGTTCGCCTCATTCGCGAAGGCAGTCAGGCAGCGGCAAGTCTCCTCGACCGCCTGACGATGATTCGTGAGCAATGCGAAGCGGCTGCATTCAAGATGGATTTTCGATTCCTGTACAACTCTCGTCGCAAACTGTTTTCGATCGGTTACAACGTCGATATCGGAAAGCTGGACCGAGGTCATTATGACCTTCTCTGCAGCGAGTGCCGAATCGCCAGCTACCTGGCAATTGCGAAGGGTGATGTCGAAACCGAACACTGGTTTCGACTTGGTCGACAGGCGACGCTGATTGACGGTCAATACACGCTGCTGTCCTGGGGCGGAACGATGTTCGAGTTCCTGATGCCTCAATTGTTTCAACGTTCGTATGAAGGTTCGCTCATCGACACCAGTTGCCGGACTGCCATTCAGCAGCAATCCGACTACGGTCGAACACGTCGTATGCCCTGGGGCATCAGTGAATCGGCGTACTCAGCGATGGCGTCGAATTCTGATTATCAATACAAGTCATTCGGTGTTCCGGGGCTTGGCCTGAAACGTGGGCTGTCCAGAGACATCGTGGTCTCGCCCTACTCCTCGGCGCTGGCGTTAGCGTTTTCGCCGAAGTCTGCGACCGCGAATCTGAAACGTCTGGCGGACGTCGCGCTGGGGCGGTGGGGATTCTATGATGCCGTTGACTACACGGGCGTTCGACTGCGCCGTAATCATACGGAGAACGTCGTCCGGAACTACATGGCTCACCATCAGGGTATGACACTATTGGCAATCGCCAATGTGACAGACGACCGGATTGTGTCGCGTTGGTTTCACGCCCATCCTTTGGTGCGAGCCAACGAGCTACTGTTGCAGGAACGAGTTCCTGCGCTGGTGGATACCGAAGTGCCGAACTCAGACGAGGTCCAGCCATCCAACTCTGTCCGCGAAGAAACAACACTGGTGAGTCGTCAGATATCAGGCGTTCATTCGGGAACTCCTCGAGTCCTGCTGCTATCGAATGGTCAGTTCAGTTCCTTGCTGACACACACCGGAGGCAGCTACTCGCGACACAAGGACCTTCAGGTCACCCGCTGGCGCCCGGATGCGACGCGAGATTGCTGGGGTAGTTTCATTTATCTCCGTGACAAGGATTCCGGGGCCGTCTGGTCCGCAATGTATCAGCCAACTCGCATCGAACCCGATCGATACGACGTGCTGTTTTCTGTCGACAAAGGTGAAGTGCATCGACGGCAAGGAGATATTGAGACCGTCATGGAACTGGTCGTGTCTCCCGATCAGAATGCTGAAGTGCGGCAGTTGCGAATTACGAATCACGGCTCAACCACGCGCCGGATTGAAGTGACCAGTTATGTGGAGGTCGTGCTTGCCACCCAGGCCGCTGACCTCGCTCATCCGGCGTTTCAAAAACTGTTTGTCGAAACCGAGTATATTGCCGAAGAGGCAACGTTGATCGCCCGACGACGCCCTCGCGACAGTCAGCAGAATCCTGGTTTCGCGATCCATACCTTGGCATTACCATCAACGCATGGCGGCACCGTGGACTATGAATCCAGCCGCGAAAACTTTCTCGGACGCGGCCGCACAGCGGAATCACCTCTGGCGATGGATGTGGACAAACTTAGCCAGACAACCGGCGCTGTATTGGATGCCGTGTTTTCTTTGCGGTGCGTGTTGACGATCAATCCGACAGAATCCATGACTCTGGGCCTTACCACCGCCGTTGCCGAAACGCGCGAACAGGCGTTGGCACTGGCAGACCTGTTCCACGATCTCCGTGGCGTGCAACGCGCTTTTGAGCTGGCGTGGGCGTTCACCCAGATTGAACTGCGTCACCTGAATATCTCCGCCAGAGATGTGCATCTTTTCCAGCAGCTTGGCGGACATTTGCTATATCCCGAAGCAAGTCTGCGAGGCGACTCGACACGCATTGCAGCGAATCAACTGGGGCAGAATGCGCTGTGGCGATTTGGTATCTCCGGAGATGTCCCGATCCTGTTACTTCGCATCATGGATACCGCTGAGATTGAATTCGCACGGACGATTATCACGGCGCACTATTTTCTGATGTCTCGTGGATTGACGATCGATCTCGTCATCAGCAACGATTTTCCTGGAGCCTACTTCGATTCATTGCAGGAACTTTTGCTGGCGATCATTAATGAGCACCCGCAGGGAGACGCCGCGTCGAAGCGGGTCGTGCTCCTGCGAGGGGCTCAGTTGACTTCAGAAGATCACCAATTGCTGGATGCTGCTGCTGCGGTTCTGCTGCGCGGCGGCCGAGGCTCGCTGGCTCAGCAACTGGAAGCGGCGACGGTCAAGAATCGAACAACGAGTGTGCCAGGACTTCCGCGAGTCCTCGCAGCAACAGCACGGCAACGCAAACAGCCCCGTCGTTCGGAGTCGCCAATCGTCGTCCCGAAGGCCAATCCTGATCTGGAATTTTCGAATGGGATGGGTGGGTTTACTGATCAGGGGCGATGCTACGAAATGGTGGTCAATTCCCGGAACGAAACGCCGGCACCGTGGTCGAATGTTATTGCGAATCCACACTTTGGATGCCTCTTGACGGAGTCCGGCGGCGGCTACACCTGGTTTGAAAACAGTCGAGAGAACAAACTCACGGCGTGGTCAAATGATCCCACCTCGGATCCGACGTCTGAGATTGTCTACCTGAAAGATGTTGACACTGAGCTCCACTGGTCACCCGTGTCATCACTGGGTCGAGATCTCAGTCGTCGAGTTGTCCATGGTCAGGGCTTTTCAGTCTTTACGGTCGAAAACACGGGGATACAGTCAGAAACATTCATCTGTGTGCACGCCACGGCTCCTCTGAAGATCATTCGAATTCGGCTGCATAATGCAACGGAAACGACTCGACAGCTTCAACTGACGTACTACGCAGAGACGGTGATCGGTGTGTCACGCGAAGAGACGGCGCTCCATCAGGTCTCAAGCTTTGACGCCGAACGCGTCACGCTGATGATGGGCAATGGTTATCATCCGGCTTTCAAAACGCAGTGCATGTTTTTGACCGTCCTCAATGTTGACGATGTGTCATGGACAGCTGATCGTCGCAGCTTCATTGGTCGAGATGGTTCGCTCAACGATCCGGTGGCGATGAAACGAGGGCTTAATCAACGAGTCGGCGCTGGACTGGACCCATGTCTTGCAATGCAGGGCACAGTGACCATCTCGTCAGGAAATACTGAGGAAGTCTTCGTTCTGGTCGGGGCTGGCAAGGACCGATCCGCCGCCATGGAACTGCTCGACCAGTTTCGACAATCTGACAACGCTGCTGAAGCGATCAACAGCGCCATCGAACAATGGAATGTGCACCTGTCAACGTTGACCATCGAAACGCCGAATCGGGCTCTGGATGTGATGGTCAATCGCTGGCTGCCGTATCAGGTGTTGAGTTGTCGCGTGTGGGGACGATCGGCCTTTTACCAATCCGGCGGAGCCTACGGTTTCCGCGACCAGTTGCAGGACGTGATGGCTTTGGTCTATTCCCGCCCCGATCTGGCGCGCGAACAAATCCTGACTGCTGCAGCGCGGCAGTATGTCGAAGGTGACGTGCAGCATTGGTGGCATCCACCGGGCGGCAAGGGAACACGGACGCGCTTTTCAGACGACTTTCTGTTTCTGCCGTTCGTTCTGCTGCATTACCTTCGAGTGACTGGAGATCGGCAGATTCTGGATGTCCAGGTGTCATTCATTGAGTCACCACGGCTCAACGAACATGAACAGGAACGCTATGAGCAACCCCTCGTTTCCGAACACGCCGCATCACTGCTGGAGCATTGCCTGCGAGCGATTCAGCACGGACTGCGCTATGGAGAACACAATCTGCCGCTGATGGGCTGCGGCGACTGGAACGACGGCATGAACAAAATCGGTGAAGCAGGAAAGGGTGAGAGTGTCTGGGTCGCATGGTTCCAGATCGCGATCTTCGAGGACCTCGCCAGATTACTTCGCGAACTCAATGATGTTCACAATGCGGAACGATACGAACAACAGGCGAAGATGCTTCGCGCTGCAGTTGAAGAGGCAGCCTGGGACGGTCAATGGTACCGACGTGCATTCTTTGATGACGGCAGTCCGCTTGGCTCAGGAAGTAACGACGAGTGTCAGATTGATTCACTATCCCAGTCGTGGGCCGTGATCGCCGGCGGAGCAGATGAACGCAGTCGCCAGGCGTTTGAATCGGCAGTGAAACGGCTTGTGAAAACTGACGCTGACATTATTCAGCTGTTTGATCCGCCGTTCGATCAATCGGCAATGGATCCCGGTTATGTCAAAGGCTACCTGCCGGGAGTCCGTGAAAACGGCGGTCAGTATTCGCACGCTGCGATGTGGATGGTTCAGGCGGCGGCAGTCCTGGGAGACGGTACTCTCGCGATGAAACTGTTTGATTTGCTGAACCCGATTCATCATTCAGACACGCGTCGAAAAGCCGATCGTTACAAAGTAGAACCCTATGTGATTGCCGCTGATGTGTACGCGAATAGTCAACATCTGGGACGAGGTGGCTGGACGTGGTATACCGGTGCAGCGGGCTGGATGTATCGAGTCGCTGTCGAAGACATGCTGGGGATTCGTATCGAAAGTCACCGACTCACGATTGCCCCATCGCTCCCGGCGAGCTGGACCGAATTCCGTTTCAGCTATCGGCGAAATACCACAACCTGGAACGTCCACGTTGTTCGCCGAATGCCCGGCGATTCGAAGAGCGACCACTTGGATCTGATCGAAGATGGCCAGAACCACGACATAGAACTGGGTTTCAGTTAAGCACGGGCTCGCTGCATGACGTTGGCAATTTCGATGTTGGCAATCTCGATGTTGGGATTCGCCTCGATGTACTTTAAAGAAAAGGGCGGACGAGTGCGGTTGGGTAGTCCCTCAGGC
>JAYVNW010001043.1:0-2233 GCA_043758225.1 Candidatus Kuenenia sp.
TGGTTGCCCATCTGGGTGACAACCTTCATTTCAGCAGCGACTTCCCGCATCATTCGAGCTTCACGAATCGACCATGTCATTGGCTTCTGGCAATAAACATGCTTCTTCATCTTCATGGCTTTGATAGCCGCTGCAGCATGTGTGTGGTCGGGCGTACTGACCGTGACGATGTCAACTTTGTCGCCGAGCTTGTCCAGCATTTCGCGGAAGTCTGTGAATTGCTGAGCGTCCGAAAACTGCTTTCCTTTTTTCTCCAATGTGCGACGATCAACGTCACAAATTCCGACGATTTCTACATCCTGATCGGCAATATGACTGCAGTCGCTGTCGCCCTTACCGCCGACACCAACGCAGGCTGCTGTCAGACCTTCAAGTGCCGATCGAGTTGGACCGGCAAACGTTCGCGGACCGACCCACAGCGCGCTTCCCAGCGCGGCTGTTGTACCGAGAAAATTGCGGCGTGTTGATTTCTTTGTCATTGAGGGTACCTCAGAATTTCAGGTGGGACAAAAACAGATTAATAAAAGCTAGACGTTAATGCAGAGTCGCCAGACGAACATGTAGCCGGACTCGTGAGAGTTCGGTGATTTGCCACAGTTTCCTCCGAAGTCTCACGACTTCAGCAACGGTCCAAAGTCTCAGGACTCGGGCTACGAGTGGCATCAATTCATGCCGCGTGGAGAATGACATCAGGTTCTTCAGCCAAATTCTCATCTGACAATCGACTAAATACAAGTCTCGCACCATCGCAACACATGAATAAACGACAACGATTCGCAGAAATCTATGAGAGTTGCGAAAGCAGATGAATCGACGTACGCTGCCGAATCTGACTAACGATTCACTGATTTCACAAGTGTCCATTTCCTCATGAAATTTCACCAATACAACACGCATTCCCCACTGGTTTTCCTGGTCGCGGGCATTTTCCTCCTGGCAGGCTGCACGAATTCTTCAAGTACCAGCAAGACGGCGGCGACTAACGCAACACCCGATGACCCGGCCGCCATCGCAGCGCTCGAAAATGCAGGATGTCGACTGAAGAAGAATGCGGACGGCATCGTGACTGAAATTGCAGTCTCGTCTGACAGCGACTTTTCAGAAACGATGAAGCATTTGTCCGGTATCCCAAGCGTCACGATCGCAAGATTTGGCGGACCGGGCATGAACGATAAAGGCATGCAGTTTCTTTCCGGCCTGAAGTCTCTCAAGCGACTCGATCTCACAGACTGTGAAAAGGCGGGGGACGAAACTCTGAAAGTCGTCAGCACCATGCCGACGATCGAAGTCCTGACTCTGCGCCGCGTCGGATTCAGTGATGCAGGCCTTGAACCAATCAGGAAACTTTCAAAGCTGCGAGCAATTGATTTGCGAAACACAAACGTCACGGATGTCGGTGTCGCTCATCTCGAAGGTATCAAAACATTGATCGATGTTCAGCTGGAAAACTCCAAGGTCACGGATGCTGGCGTGGAACACCTGCTTGGCTTGCCGTTGAAATCACTCAACCTGAACTACACTGTCGTGACGGATGGATGCATGCCGGCGATTGGAAGCATCACGACACTTGAATCACTACAGATGGACACATCTCGCATCACTGACGTCGGAATGGTCGAAGTCGCCAAACTTAAAAAGCTGAAACGCTTTGGGTGCCGACAAGCTGACATTGGCAGTGAAGGCATCAAGCATCTTGCTGAGCTTAAAGAATTGACTCGCCTGGAACTCCGCGAAACCACGATCGACGATGCAAGTCTGGAAATCATCAGCAAACTTCCAAAACTTGCCTTTCTGGATATCGGCGAATGTAAAGTCCTCAAAGGAAAAACGATTGGCGAACTGGGAAAACTGACTGGGCTGACCTATCTGGAATTGCGTGAAATTAAAAAGGTCAAAGACGACAACTTTGCCGCACTCGCAACGCTCACAAATCTTACGGAACTCAATCTGGAAGCAACTCGCATTTCCGATGCCTCAGTACCAACGATACTAAAGATGCAGAAACTGGAACGACTGAACGTTGCCGGAACACAAATGGGCGATGAGGGTATCCTCGATTTAATCAAATTACATGCCCTCAAATGGTTGGATTTGAGAAATTGCCAGCCGAAACCTGAAACCGTCGCGGCGTTAAAAGCTGCAAAACCACACCTTGAGATTGTGGAGTAATCGTGCTTCCAGACACATCCAAACGCACCCGCAGCGAATCACTCTTCAAACATGCCTCAAAACT
>JAYVNW010001044.1:0-7482 GCA_043758225.1 Candidatus Kuenenia sp.
TGATCACCTACAATACCGTGCAGGATACGCACGGATCTGCGACTTTCGTGCTGACGCTGACGGACGGCGGTTTGTCTGGTTCTCCACACGTCAACTTGACTACTCGTACAATCACAATCAACGTGACGCCAGTCAACGATGCTCCGGTCGCACGAACCGCAAATTACGTTGTCGATGATCAGTACGGCTTTACACTTGACGCCAGTGCAAGCACAGACGTTGATACGTACTTTGTCAGCCCTACCGACAACTTCACAGACGTCCTGCGTTATGCCTGGGATCTGGATAACAACGGTACATTCGAAACATCCTCGAACACGTCGCCAACATTGACACTAACCTGGGCTGATCTCGCCAATCTCGGCATCACGGCTCCAAGTGTGAACAATATTAAGCTGCGAGTGACGGATTCAAGCGGTGGAGCCAATAACACCGGAATCGCGACCGCGACTCTGACGACACTCATCGTTGATTACGGCGACGCTCCAAACAGCTATGGAACGCTGAAAACCAGCAACGGTGCAGCTCATACAATCGCAAACGGACTATTCCTTGGTTCTACAGTGACCAGAGAAACCACCGGTCAGCCGTCAATAGCTGCAAATCTCGATACTGGTGACGACGGCGTGACTTTCCCAACCAGCATTGAAACAACTGCTGGTCAGGCACTGCCTTCGTATGTCGATGTTGTCGCATCCAAGGTCGGCAAACTTGACGTATGGCTAGATCTCAACGGAAACGGCACGTTTGAAAATGCAACGGAGCATTTGAACTCAGGCGTTAGCTACGACGTCGTTGCAGGCACAAACCGCATCAACTTCTCGGTACCTGCCGGTTCGAGCATCGGCAGTTCGTTCATGCGATTCCGACTCAGCACAGCCGGAACAGCTCTACCGACTGGCCGCGCGAACGATGGTGAAGTTGAAGACTATGCAGTACAAATCAAAGCATTGCAGCCGCCTGTACCACCGACGTTCATCCTGCCGATCGATTTCAATGGAAGCGCTAGTCCGGTTGCACAGACAAGCGATCTGACACCAACCATTTCCTGGAGCCTTGAGGAACCAAATTACGTCTACAATCTGGTCGTAAAAAACTCGGCCTTGACGACTGTATTTAACGTCAACGCTACGTCGTTCACATCGGCAACGATTCCCGCAAATCTGCCAGCTGGACGCTATACGGCAACACTGACAGCCTTTAACAAGGCAAATGTCGCTGCGATACCTGTTGCCTGGACGTTTGATGTTGTTCCAGTCGTTGTGTCCACGCCGACTGGTGATGTAACGACATCGCGCCCAGTCATCAACTGGACCGATGTTATAGGGACAAAGTCGTACCGTGTTGTCGTCGAATCACTCACGACTGGTTCGACTGTGATCAATCAGACGATCACAACAGCAACAGTAGTATCTCCGGCGATACCAAACCAGCTCATTCCAACGGCAGATCTACCGCTTGGGCAATATCGTGTGCGAGTTCAGGCAACAGATGCAGCGGATCTGTTGGGTGATTGGAGCGCCTACAGCCTGTTTGCGGTCAGGACACCTCCAGTGCTGACAGCTCCAGCGGCTTCCACCAACGACTCACGACCGGTCGTCACCTGGAATCCGATTGCTGGCGCAGTTTCATACAAAGTCACATTGTCATTCGTGACAGATACTGGTGTTGCACCAGTGACTACGATCGTGAGTGGTACAAGCTGGACTCCAACATCAGATCTGAAACTTGGTGAGTATCAGGTAAAGGTGCAGGCATTTAGTTCTGCAAACGCAGGTGGCCAGAGCAGCGTTGAAAGTTTAGTACGAACTTTTGCTGTCAAGACACCGCCAGTGGCAACGCAGCCAATCGGCCGAGTTGCTGACACGACTCCAACGTTTAGCTGGACTGCGGTGCCGGGTGCAGATCGATACGAACTGGTGGTTTCCAGGGCGTGGGGCAATAAGGCCGAAGTCATTCACTGGAGTGCACTGACCGGGACTTCGTTCACGCAGTCATCGAAGCTGGAACTTGGTCCGTACACCTATCGAATTCGAGGGATTAACAATGCATCGGCCGTCGGCGCTGCGTCTGTAGTATCGAACTACGCTGCGGTCTATGCCTTCTCCATTGTGGAACCTCCGGTAGTCACAGGCCCCGAGTTAACGACGTTCAGCAACCATCCAACCGTCAGCTGGGTTGCACCGCCAAACGCAGAAACGTTCGACATCTATTATCGCCTTGTTGGTGATTCAAATCTGGAGTTCCTGCGTGTTAATGGCGTTACAGGCAGTTCATATACTCCAAACGAAAAACTGTTTGGAATCGGCACCTACACTGTTTGGGTGCGAACGTATTCAAACACCGACAACCCGGCCACGCCACGTCTACCAAATGGAACCGGCGATGAACGAGTTGTTAGTGACTGGAGCCTTCCACGAACGTTCCGTGTTTCGACGCCACCGAGCCTGATTGGCCCTGTTGGACGCACTTCGGTTGCGAATCCAACCCTCACGTGGCAGAGTGTGCCCGGCGCATTAAATTACGAAATCTGGATTAACAATGATTCTGTTCCAGTGGGCAAGCTGTACAACCAGAGCGGCATTTCGTCGCTGAGCTACACAGTTCCGGCAAACCTGCCTATTGGGCAGTACAAGTTCTGGGTGCGAGCTCGTAACCAGTTTGGATTTAACAGTAATTGGAGCCTGCCGAATACATTCTCCGTGACGACATGGCCCACAGTGACGGGTCCGTCGTTGTCAACATTTGATACGACCCCGACATTTAACTGGACTGACATGAAGTCAACACTTGGCGGTCTGCCTGCGGGTGCCGCTCGATACGATTTCAGAATCTATGGCGTTGATCCAGCAACAAAGCGATACGTTGAACTGCCTCAGTACACGATCGCAACGCTGACAACCACAACCTATACGATTCCAGCGGACAAAGCATTGCCTGCCGGAGATTACCGAGCATATGTACGTGGGATCGCGAATGGGCGTCCGACGGCTGGTGTACCGGAAACAGTCTCTGATTTCAGCTATGCGTTGCCATTTTATGTTGGCGGCATTCCAGTAGTAACCACGCTTCCAAGCACCACAAACACTACCCCAACATTGTTGTGGCAGTCAGTCGACGGCGCTTCTGGTTACGAAGTCTTCCTGTCAACGGCCGCAATGCCAGATACCAATTTGCTGAATTCCCGGAACAATAAAACCGGCGGAACATCCTTCGTTGTTCCTCAGGCTCTGACCAAAGGAGTTTACAGATACTGGATTCGAGCGTTTAATGCCTCAACTGGTGCGGCAGGGCCATGGAGCGATATAAAGACATTGACGATTGTTGACACAGGGGATGCAGGCTCTGACCAACTCCTAAGTGAACCAACTGAGTTTGTCTGGACTGTTGTCCCGGGGCTGGTTCCGCAAACTTTGGTGACCGAATCGGCCGTGAGCATGGTTCCGGCGATCGTTGGCGGATCGCACTATCTGCCATTGCCCGGCGATGCATCTTCGACTGCCGTGCGCGAAGTTTCTTCAAACGACCAGGGTATCGACATTGTCAGTACTGAAGACTCAGTAGCAGCCGAACAAACGGATTCAGTATTATCGCAGTGGGACGAACAACTGTGGTGGGAATCTCAGCCAAAGGCCGAGAAGCCGGTAGAATCGGACCAGAAAAATTCGACGGCTGGATTTCTGGGAGCACTTTTTGCCATGGCTCCTCGGTCTATCCGTCGTCGAAAGAACGATGAATAGCGTGTCAAATGGCTGCTCAGCTCTGTTGGGCTGAGCAGCTTATTCTCGTACTCAACTCAAGTTACATTCTGAAAACGGGGCTCGTAGAAGAGCTCCGTTTTTTTCGTTACAGTCCATTTCAAATGCCGCAAGTTTGTTGAGTACCTCAGCTTCAGAGAATCAGGTTTCATGCAAGTCACTATCACCGCAGTTGGGCCGGACAACAAGGGCCTCGCCGATCCGATCATCCACTATGTCACTGGAGCCGGCGCGAATATCTTTGAAATTCAGATGTATGACCGCGATTCTGAGCAACTGTTTGCGATGCTAATGCGTATCGACTGGCCAACCTCTGGCGTTTCCGTAGCTACGCTGCGGAAGCATCTGCAGGAGATTGGTCTGCTGCGTGGACTTCAGATTCGAGTCTGGTCCAGAGATGAATTCGATCGACCTCCACGTCTCGCCATCTGTACGACCTATCGTACGGAGCCATCGCTCGCGATTCTAAGAGCCATTCGTGACCGCCGCCTGAAGGCTGATGTTGCAGTGATGATAGGAAACCGCAATACCTGTCGTAGTGTGGCTGACCAATTCGACGTTCCCTTTGTGAACATGGGCGACTCCGCCGGAAACCCGGATTACGCCCAGTTAGCTCAAGTGATCGACGATCAACAAATTGATTATGTGGTGTTGGCCCGATATATGCGTGTGTTGCCTGCAGAACTGTGCTGGAAATTCGCCGGTGGACGCATTATCAATCTGCACCACGGTCTACTGCCGCCGTTCCCTGGTTTTCGCCCCTATGAAGACGCGTTTCAGCACCACATGCTGTGCTACGGTGCTACGATACATTTCATCGTTCCGGAACTTGATGCGGGCAATCAGATCATCTACCAAGGCGCCTTTAGCGTCCTGCCGGGGACTTCACTGACGGACATTAAGCGAGTTGGAGAATCGGACCACGAACCAAATTGTCTGGTGGAGGGAATTCGCCGTGTCGTAGATCGGGAAGTTGAGCTGCATTTTCATCGAGTTATTCGTAAAACCGTCGAGTGAAAACGCGCTTGCCGCTCGCCTGATTTGACGTATTTCTGACAATTCTGAAGAAACCGGGAACCCGCGATCGGGTTCAATCGTCCAAAGCAGGATTTCTCGCAGTCCTCACCGTGTCGATTTTTCGATCGATTCGCATGGCAACAAAAGCCTGGATTTCCCGCCTGATTTTGCTGAATAACGATGCAATCCCCTCAAGATCCAAATCCCATTTCGGCTGAAATTGCCGAGCAAATGCAGTTCCTGTTGTCTCGACAGCTGGACGGAGACCTTGCGTCAGAAGATTCATTGGAGCTTGCCAAAATCCAGCAGTCTGAATCTTTGGACAGGTATTTGGCGGACATTCATCAGATTCGTCAGCATCTGACGTCACTGCGGATGAAGCCGGTGCCGTCTGCTTTTGCGGCTTCGATTCGGCAAGCAATTCTCGAAGATTCTGCAAAATCGCGTGCTGCAGCATTTGTCGGCACTTATCGTGACTGGAGCCGAAGACTGGTTGTTTCGGCAACAATCGCAGCCTGCGTGTTGGGGTTGGTTGTCATGTTGCGCCCGAGGGGCCTGGACGACTCAAACCGGGGTACCTTGGAAACAGCGCCAGTCTCAGCAATCTATGACCCGGCCGCAACTTTTGATACTGCGCCTGCGAATTCCCTTGTTAACCAGGATTCTGCGGGGCAGACAGACTCCAGTGTGGATTCCAGTCTGACGCAGCAGGAAGAACTTCGACCATTCCTCGACAGTGACGACTGGCGCATTGTTGTTGTGCAGGTCAACTCAAAAGACCGCGATGAAGTCATGCGCGATATTGAGGCAATTGTCGCCAGGAACGACATGAATATTCGAACGGTTGTCGAGCACGACGATGCACACGACAATCGCTTTGGGGTATTGCTGACATCGGCCGGTGTTGACGAGGAAGACTTCATCAACAGCGTCGTTCCTCAAGCAGATGCAAAGTCTACGGACTGGAACGCTCAGAATGTGGCAGAATCCAGCCGTGAGAGCTTGATCAGTCGCCTGCAGGAATCGTTGAAGACTCCCACGTATTCCGAACTGCATTTTGGTCAAGTCTATGTGACACTTCCGAAACGAACGGGGTCTGTTGATGTGGCTGATCGGAAACTGGCCGCACGAAGTGTTATCCCCGACGAAACGGCCATGCATGGAACGGCTGAAAAAAATAATGCGGGATCACTCGGCGATGTTGCGACAAAGGTATTGCCAGAACCTCGAAAACCAGTTTTGGTCGTTTTTGAGTTTACGGATCCCTCCAACGACCATATCTGAATAACAAATCAGATCATCGGCGTTTTTCGTTTCACCAGCTGCAACGGTACCCCCCACGGGTCACGCAGCATCGCAAACGTGTCACCAGGCGGCAGTTCATGTATGTCAGCCACGATCGTCGCGCCAGCCGCAGTCAGACGCTTCACGTCAACCGCAATATCGTGTGAGACAAACGCCAGGTGCAAAGCGGGTGGTTCGACTTTCGGAAAATCGAGCTTCGCGGCCCCGGAGTTTCCGTAGATCTCCAGCATTACTGTGCCACTGTCGTCGGCCATAAAGTGTGCATGAGGTGCGTCTGCCATGCGCCGTTTTACAGTGAATCCCAGATGCTCGACGTACCAACGGGCCATATTCAGCGGATCGCTGACATTGAATGCGAGATGCTCAATCTTCATGGAAACACAATCCTTTTCGCTACCATGGAAAACAAACGAAACTGAGACACGAGAACAGGGGCCTGCCGCATCCATCATGCGCCAAGCCCTGCCGATTGTATCTCAGAATGCACCGCCAATCATCTCCAGGATGCCGGAAACCGGTGCACTTGCGGAGGGTTGAGTCCACAGCCACATTGTTCTCACCAGTTCGATGCCAACCACCGCACACATTACGGAAACAAGTGCAGAGATTCCGATCATCACCTTCGTGCCGATACCCCAGTTGACATCCGCCCGCACCGCGCGACCTGCTGCCGGGAAGCCTGCCACCTGACTCTTACCAGCATCGAGGTCGTCGTCTTCAAATTCTTCGGAATCGTGGACGTCCAGATCGCTGTCGTCCTCAAATTCTTCGTCGTCTGCCACTTCTTCGTCGTCTGCGAATTCTTCTTCAGTTTCTTCCTGTGCAGCCTTCGCTCTGAGCGATGGAACGGCAGTGGTCGAAACTGAATCGAATTCGTCTTGATCTTCATCTTCAAACGTCAGAACACCCGTATTTGTGCCGACTTCGTCATCGTCGTCATCAAGTCCTGCCAGTTCGAATTCACTATCATTACCTTTGACCGATTTAGGGACTTCAAACTGCGTTGTCATCGCAGTGTCAGCAAATGCCGCCTTTGCGCCACTGCTCGCCTGCATTGGCATCGTGCGGCCCATGTCGACTTGTTCCATCGAGATGCCACTGTCATCATCCAGATCCAGCGAAATTCCACTGTCTCCGGCGTCGAGCGTAATTCCGCTGTCAGCGATGTCCATTGTGATACCGCTGTCATCCTGCAGCATCGCACCACTATCGAACGCTTCAAGGCTGATGCCGCTGTCGTCGGCGTCCAGACTGATTCCGCTGTCCATCTCCAGCGAAATTCCGCTTTCGTCTGCATCCAGACCAAGCCCGCTGCTTTGAACGTCAAGCGAAATTCCGCTGTCAATACCGCCGCTTCGGACTCCCGATCCTTTGTTAATCAGCTTCAGGTCGCTGTCATCTG
>JAYVNW010001045.1:0-1574 GCA_043758225.1 Candidatus Kuenenia sp.
ACATGGTTGCTCGGCTGCAAAGAGTGGTGCAACAACAAAAATTGCTGAAGTGAAAATGGAAGTTCGCAGATTCGCAAAACTCAGGATGCAGTTTGCCAGAAAATGCTCTCCATGTTTTTTTGAGTCAGGTCTTTACAATGCGAAAAGTTGCGACCCCTGCTGTGGTCTCCGTTGTCTCGGCACCAGGGCCAAGTCGAAACAATTCAAACGTCTTTAGGAATTTGACACCTGTGGCGAGGCAGTTAAACTCAGAGAACCTTTACGAGCATCCAAGATTTCTCGCGGCTTAGAACCGGCAAACAAAGCTGGATGCCATATGTCATGCGTAGCCCAAACGAGATTCTTGGCGGGACTTTTTGCCCAGGGTCGCATTTTCAGCGCGTCGTTGATAACCGTTAAGCAAATCAGATAACTGAAAATCGAAAACCACCCATATTGTGATGTACCTATGGTTTACACAACCTTTGTTCAGTAAATAGATATTTCATGAATCCATCATCGCAGGAAATTCTCGCCACCGTTCTCTTTGCATGCGCCGTGCTGCATACTTTTTGTGTGAAGCGGTTTGCAAAATGGGCGCACCATTATCCGGAAGGATCGATTGGCGAAAACGTGTTTCACTTCCTTGCGGAAACGGAAGTCGTGTTCGGAGTCTGGGCTGCGATTCTGATTATCGGCATCGCCGGGTTGAACGGTTCAATTCATGAAGCGGTGGCGTACGTCGAAAAACTCGGTGGCAGCGCCGATCCCGCAGAGGTCGAGAAGCTTGGTTCAGTTGTCGAAGCAGCGGCTTACGTTAAAGGAACTACGGACAGCTATAAGGAGCCAAAATTTGTCATGATCGTCATGATTATTGCTGCGACAAGGCCTGTTGTGAACATGGCGGAACTGTTGATTCTGTGGATAGCGCGCCTGCTCCCGATGCGGGAAAGCGTCTCGTTCTATATCGCTGCCTTGTCATTCGGCAGCCTGTTGGGATCGTTCATTACTGAGCCCGCAGCGATGACGCTGTTGGCGATGCTGCTGCGTAAGCGGTACTTCGATCAGAACATCGGCAGGACCCTGGCCTACGCGACCATCGGACTGCTGTTCGTCAATGTGTCGATCGGCGGCACTTTGACCCATTTCGCTGCCCCCCCAGTCTTGATGGTGGCCAATAAGTGGAATTGGGGAACATGGTTCATGGCCTCAACGTTTGGCTGGCGAGCGGCCGCTAGCTGTCTGTGTTCAACGCTGATTGTCACTCTGTGCTTTTGGAAACAGCTCAATGCTGTCGAAGCGGATACAACGAAACACCAAGCCATCCCGGCATGGCTCACCGGCCTGCACCTGGTCTTTCTCGGAGCAGTCGTTGCGTTTGCTCATCATTCCAATATATTTGTCGGGATATTCATGATTTTTCTGGGGCTGGTGGCAGCGACAAAAGAGTATCAGGAACCACTTAAATTGAAAGAAGGGCTGCTCGTCGGATTCTTCCTTGCTGGTTTGGTCACACTGGGGTCACTGCAGAATTATTGGCTGAAGCCGCTGATCACCAGCCTGGACGGTGCACAACTTTATTTTGGTGCCACGGC
>JAYVNW010001046.1:0-1996 GCA_043758225.1 Candidatus Kuenenia sp.
CGTTTCTCCGGAGGCTGGCTGGCTTCAAACGACTGCTCGTCACAGATCTCGAAGGATGGCTCTGCCTTTGATCAGCCATGAGATTCCAAAAGCCCAGACCGTAATCCATTCGAGCCAAAAGATGGCGTGCATTCGGTCAAAAAGCTCGCGCGCCCATCCACGCAGGATGAAGAGATGCAGTCCCATGATTGACGCGGTCCCCAGGATCGTCAATCCACAGGAATAGTAAGCCACATGACGCTGGAACTTCCTGTTGAAGATATTCCACCCGACCTGCCCGGTTGGGAAGATATAGAGAGGGAAAAATGCCATCATCGTGAAAAATACTGCTCCCGATATCGAGTGTCCCACCCCCAGCCACGATGATTGCTCCATGGGATCTGCACCCGCATCAATCGGCATCAAGGCGATGCCGAACGCCGCAGCACAAGTCAAATTAGCCGTCCAGGATTCAACTCTGCTTTGTCCACGATAGCAGTAGAAGAAAATGCCGATGGAACACATGATTCCGACAAACATATCTCTCAGTACCGTATGATAATAGCTGCTCATATTTTCCTGAATGGGGATATTGAATACCAGAAGTCCTCCGGGCCCCATGATAAGCGGCATCAGCATCCCAAGAACTCCAATCGACCTCCGTATCTGCAGGTAATTCTGCACGAGTGCGGTCGAGGCCGAACGATCAGAGATTCGAGTCCTTGAGGTTGCTCCAGACGACTTGGGAAACGCTGGTTCTGTGGACGATGCTCGGGATTCGAAAACAGACGGCTCGATCGTGCAATCATCCTTCGGCATAATGTTGCTACTGTACACAAATTATGGATCAGAAGCGTGTCGCGAAAAGGCACTACACAACTCTCATGCGGGTTAGCTCCTGGCCAATGGCGACTTCTTCTGCAATAATCATTACCAGGAGTCTCTCGTGCTACGCCACACGCCAACTTCAACGCAAGTGGCGTGCCAAGGCGGAAGTTTTGTAGTCGACGCTTCCGCCGATTTGTCGTTAAAAAAGCCAATGAATTCTGGTCGCCCATCGATCACACCGACCGCAGACCTGTCGATGAGGCTTCAAAGTGGCAGCAAAAGGACATCGACAAGAACAATTTGTCAGTGCTCGTCGACTCCGAGGTCGGGAATTCAGGCTGTCGTTCGAACGGGCGACCACTGATGTGGTGCTGACGGCTCGTATTTGTCATGAAAGGCACGAGTGTTGCTCTCCGCGTTCAAGAGTATGCATGCGGCCTGCTACAGCATCGACTGCTTGAAGAGGTGAAAAGAGTGAGTGAAGCTTCGCTCGTACGACAGAACACCTCCGAGCGTCTCGGTCCGCTCATCGTCGGTGTTGGAGCCTCCGCCGGTGGTCTGGAGGCGTTTCGGGAACTTCTCGCATCCCTTGACGGCGCGCTCGATCTGACGATTGTGTTCGTGCAGCATCTCGAAGAAGGCAGTCATGCGCTCCTGCTGGAATTGCTCAGCAAATGCACGTCGCGTAGTGTCGCAGGCATCTCGGGTCGAACGAAACTTAAGGCGGGGAAAATCTATATCTGTCCACCATGGACGTTGCTGGAACTCAGGAACGGTATCGTGCGGCCGACGATTCCGGAGAACAACGAGCGACCGAACAGACCTATCGATTACTTTCTCCAATCCCTGGCGGCCGATCAGGGGGAGTTGGCCGTTGGTGTGATTCTATCCGGTAACGGCTCTGATGGTACGATAGGGCTGAAAGCCATCAGCGATGCGGGCGGAATGACGATTGCCCAGTCCGCAGACTCTGCAAAATACGACAGCATGCCTCGTAGTGCCGCGACCACCGGTCTTGCAGATCATGTGCTGACACCGACCGAGATAGCGGAAGAGCTAAAACGGTATTCCAGGAGTTTGGCGGGAATGCCGGAGTCTGCACGAGCAGGGGTTTCCGACCAGTACATTCACGAGACCTTGCCGGCGATTGCCAAATTGCTTGTGGAAGCCACGAATCATAATTTCCAGC
>JAYVNW010001047.1:0-5383 GCA_043758225.1 Candidatus Kuenenia sp.
GGGGCGTTATCACAGGCTGCTCTATTATTCCCGTTGCGGTGGTGGAGTGTGTCAAGCTGCTGCAAAGAGTCTCGACTGGCAGACAACACAACAGTCCAATGCCGCGCGACTTTAGATAGAACTGCGCAGCACCCGGCTATTCTCGAAAGTCAATCTCATGACATCAGTACTTACTGTCATCGACAGCCCATCGCCGCCCGGCCTGACGCCGGAGGACGTCGAACACGCTGTGGAGATTGCCATTGTTGAACTCGTCGCAAACGAAAACGAAGACGAGGCAGGTGTTATTCAATGCTCTGTCAAAACGACAACCTCGACTGGCAGCGGAGCAGCTCTGCCGATTGCTCACGACTGGGGCTCGCGCAGCCATGTGCAGATCTTTGTGTTGATGGCAGCGACGGCGTTTGGACTCTATCTGTGCTATCTGCTGGCTGCACCGTTCCTGGCATCAATCACCTGGTCGCTCGCGCTGGCTGTGGTTTTCGTGCCACTTCAAAGATGGATGGAGTCGAAGTTCAGTAATCGTAACGTCGCCGCAGCGATCTCGGTATTCATGATCGGGCTTGTGGTTCTGACGCTGGTAACCTTTGTTGCACAGAGATTGGTTCTGGAAGCATCCAATGGCGCACGATTGATCAACACACGGATTGAATCTGGGGAATGGCGGAGGGCTCTCGAGAATCATCCTCGTCTGGCACCTATGGCCGACTGGATGGAGCAGCAAGACCTCCCCGAAACTGTAAAACCGGCGTGACGTGGATGAGCACCACTGGTGCGTCCGTTGTACGGGGGTCCGTTGTGGAGGTCATGAGCCTCCTGTTGACGTTCTATCTGCTCTTCTACTTTCTGCGAGACCGGCGCGCGGGAATCTCGGTTCTTCGAACTGTGCTGCCTTTGACCACTCCGGAAATGGACCGCCTTTTCGCTCGCGTCGATGACACCATTCATGCCACGGTTTACGGAACGCTGATGGTTGCTGTCGTTCAGGGCTTGCTTGGCGGCTTAATGTTTTGGTATCTGGGCTTGTCAGCTCCGCTGTTGTGGGGCGTTGTGATGGGCTTGCTTGCGATTGTCCCGATCCAGGGAGCGTTTATTGTGTGGATCCCGGCCGCGCTGTTTCTTTTAATCGACGGGCACTGGGGACAGGCAGCGATTCTGGCCTCGTGGGGCATGTTCGTTGTCGGGACGATCGACAATCTTCTACGCCCAATTCTGGTGGGAAATCGTCTGCAATTGCATACGGTGCTGGCCTTCATTTCCGTTGTAGGAGGCATCATTGTGTTTGGCCCCGCAGGCTTGATTCTGGGTCCGGTTGCCTTAACGATCACGACGGTGTTGCTTGAGATCTGGCCAAAACAAGACGTCAGAGCTGCTGCGATTTCCGCCGATTCCGAAGCCATTTCCAACTTCGAAAACGAAGGCGGAGCTGTCGCTCCGTTAAGGAAAAGTGCGACGGCGAAAGTTTGACATCCATAGAGTTGATGATGATTGCCACGATTGTTCGTGCGTCGTCACGAGGCGGCGACGACTGTGTTCCAGGTCGCTTTCGTCCAGAACCTCATGCGCATCGCGCCGACAACGCACTTCGTGACGAACGGTGAGGCCATGTTGTTCCGAGGTGCCGGGCTGACTGTTGCCCCGCCTTCGTTCATCGCTGTGCCGCTGATCGGCTGCGAGTTCTTGCGAATTGTTTTGAATCGGCTCCGTAAGTCGATCAGCCAGTTGGTATGATCCACTGTGCGGCGACTGTCCGCGTCGCGAGCTCGACGGAGACCGTCGAGGCACATTGAGGCTGGTATCACGCACAAGAGACTGAGTATTGTTTTAACGAAGGTGAATCGAATGCTGACCGTTGCTTTCTATGACACGAAGTCCTACGACCGCGAGTACTTCGAACGCGACTACGGATCGGCTCAGTTTACGTTTCAATTTCATGACTTTCGACTCACCCGTGAAACGGTCTCCACGGCCGAAGGAGCACAAGCTGCTTGTGTTTTCGTGAACGATCAGCTGGACCCCGAATGTCTGAATTTCAGCGTGCTATCGTGGCTCGCAGTGAGCCGACAAGTGTTCGAATAGCAATCCCGGCTGCAGCATCAACAACGGATGACCAAATAAATCGCAAAATCGTATGAGACTGCAAATCCGGGATTCAGGCATCGGCTGCGTGGCCCAGCCACCCGCCTTTTTGACGCTGGGTTAGCTTGCGGAGTGTGAGTGCAGCAAGGTCGGTGCTGATTCGTTCGGCGGCGAGGTCGGTATAGATTTGATTGGCCGACTTGCGGCGTCGAACAGCATCGCTCGAATCCATGATCTGTTCGAGGAAACGATAGAGGCGATCGAGTTTACTGCTTGTCCGATCACTTCCCTGAAGTTCCTGCATAACCTGACGCAGTTCCGCATCGAAGTTCGTCTGGATCAGTTCCAGTTGCGCCTGTGCGTCCTCGCGCTGGGTCTGCGGCAAACAACGAATACTCTGCAAGGTTCGGCGAACCAGATCTTCACTGAGCAGACCGAACTCGCGAAACTCACTCAGCAGACGGAGGGCCCGTCGGAATTCTTCGTATTCTGCAATTTGCAGTTGCGTGCAGGCATCATAACAGGACTGCCACGCCAACCAGCGATAGACAAAGTCCAGACCAGTCCCTTTGATGTTTTGAACTCCCATGATGCGGTTCAGATGCCCAGGCGGCGTGTGCGTGGCGATGAGGTTGACGATCTGTTCGCCGGTCGCGTAGTAATCTTCAACGACCACCAGTTTGCATTCAAACCAGGTCCACAGCAGCGATCGGAATTCTTCGTCGAATGCCGCTGCGTCGTGCTGAAGCGATCCCGGCGAAGTGGATAGAAGTCGATCAGAAAAATCTTTGAACTCGCTCCAGCGCTGCAGACGTTCTTCGAGCCGAATCTTCAGTTCAGAGATCAGAGCAGCATTGGCACCGCGTTTGGTCAATTGGCTGGCGATTTGGTCGGGCTGATTCCACAGCGGCATGAGCGAGGCAACGAGATTCTCATCGGATGAAGTCCTCAGAGTTTGGGCAACGCCCTTCAACATGGCTTCCAGAGTCTGCCGAACCTGGTTTTCATCGACTGGCACGCGAAGTTGTCGTGCCATTTTCCTGAAGACAGCGAGCGCGAAGTGATTCGGATTTACTGCCTCGCGAGGCTGAAGCGAGATGGTTACAATCCACTCATTCCATGCCTCACGAATGTAGCCGCAAAGACCTTTCAGGTTTCCGCCGATCAGAAAATGCCGATCGGCCTGGAGATCATTCACCAGCACTGAAGCAAAGACTCGCGAGCGGGCAATGCGATCCGCTCGGTTATTCACGACAGTCGTGATCCACGTATCTGGTTCCTGCACCGGATCATGCCTGTCGAATTTCAGGCGAGTCCAGTTGTTCAGGCAACCGTGTCGTTCGTTGGCCGACATGCCGTTGGAAAATTCCAGGCGTCGTGTCCGCACGAGCGAAACGGGATAGGTCTTGAGGACTCCGAGGTCCGGCACCAGTCGGTCCGCCATTTCCTTGAGCGCGAAGTCCGGTTCGCAACCCAGTTCGCGGGCCATCATCAGCACCAACGCGATATTGTCCGGGTGCTCGTTGTACGGGAAGCGGGCGATAACATCGGGCGGGATTAATCCCGACTCCAGCCAACCAGCAACGTGCGTTTTCGTTCCCAGTCGCTGCGCCTGATGAAGCAACACGGGCCGCATCTGGTACTCGGTCGTCAGCAGAGTTGATCGCGGCGGAATGAAACTCGAAATCGACTCGGCCACATTGATCCCGGCCGGGCCCTGAATGTCTTCGTGATCCGGGTACGCGTTGGTGATCGTGGAAAGATCATCCTGCGACCACTGCTGCTGCAGGACATTGACGTAAGACGGATTCAGCCCCATGCATTCCCAAAGAAAGACGTTCGCGTTCAACTGCTCGGCCATCCGCATCACGTTGGTGTGTTCCCAGATCGTAGCCTTATCGTAGGGACGATACAGCATCAGCTCGCGCAGTTCGCCGTATGTCGAGCCATGCAGGAACATCGCTTCGCAACCGGTCGACTTCGAGACAATACCGCAGCCCAACGCGTTGAAAACAGCGGCCTTGAGACGCTCCGTCCCGGACTTCCCGCGGGTTCCCCAGCCGCCGACGGTGAGACAGAGACTGCTCCGCGCCTTGCGAACTTTTCGAGTCAGCCAGAGTTGGCGCAGGAAGAACAGACCAAATAGGGTGCCGACGAAGATCAACAGATGCAGCACCGTATTCGCGTAGACGGATCTGAAATAGTCGGCGTACTCGACGAACCAACGGAGGCCAGCGTCCGTGAACCCCGCTGCCGCGAGGATCGGAGCGCACACTCCGTGCGTGACCTCGGCGGGGTCCGCCGTCTCTTCGACCTGTGCCTCAACGGGCGATGCTTCAGGTCGATACGATCGCGTGGCTGAATCCGCAACGACGCTTTTTGGCGTCTTCCCGAAGAACTGCAGCACGCTGTTGTCGAATGCGACTGGCACGCCAGCTACGTCAAAGTAAGGCTGGAACTCGACCGTAAACCCGAGTCGACGCAAAGCTTCGACATATCCCTGCGGTGCCTCGGCACTGGATTCCGACCAGTTCCGCATGGCGGCGTACGTCGGAAATGCCAACGTCAATCGAGCCCAGGCGTTCATCCGTCCCAATGCGGATTGTGGCGGCATCAGACTGGTAATCCCTTCCGCCGTGTAGAATCGAACGGGCTGAATCGAGAACCACTGGTTGAGCGCCGAGAGCGCATCATCGACGAGCGGCAAGAAAGGTCGCCACGTTTGATCGCCCGCCATATAGAGCGGTTCGCCGGGGACTTTGGTCGGACTGAGTTCTCCCAGCACGCCGGAGGGCACTCGAAGGTTGGCATACGAGACTCGCCCAATCGTGTGTCGGAACGCCTGACGTTTGTCGGGCGACGGATGTTTCCATTCGTGCCACAACCGCCATGTTCTAAATGAAAACTGCGCGCCGCGACGCACGAACGGGCTCAGCCAGCCCTGCTCGACGTCGAACCCAAAATCCTCCTGCGCCAGAACGGCCAGCACGCGTCCGAGCATTTTCTCGTCATGCTGATTCAGAAACTCTCGCGGCAACCGTGTCGTTCGATGTGAGTCGCGCTGACAGACGGATCGATCGAAAAAGTCTTTCAACGCCGCGGCATCCGCGTCGAGCGCGACCCAGATTCGTTCGGCCGATCGTGCGGCCCAGCGACGAACGGGAAGTGATTCCGCAGATTCCTGCAACCGACGAATCCGTTCGAGCAGCCGCAGTCCGCAGGTATTTGCCCAGCGAATGCCTGCCGGATCCCCGACTCTCACAATTCGATCAAGCCATTCGGGGATGACATGCAACGCCGTGCG
>JAYVNW010001048.1:0-6772 GCA_043758225.1 Candidatus Kuenenia sp.
CGAAGGAAACAATCACAGGAAGGAAACGCGTGAAGGAAACGCACCCAGCGCGCGCACCTAACCTGCTGAAAACGGAGGCGACGAACGTGCTGTTCCCACCGAAGTGCCCCATGAATCGCCTGCACGCTTTCAGATTGTCGATGAAGTTTCGCCGAGTGACTTCCCCGGATTCAGCGCGGCGTTGCTGGCGTTCGAGATAAAGATTGCAGACGTCATAAGCCGAAATTGTATCGGCATACACCCCGACTACACCCGTTCTCCTGGGATCTCGTCCGGCTTGTATCTCATCAACTTCGTCGAGATACTTGCGCAATGCAGCGTCAGCGTCAGCCCAAACGCCAAAGTACCACAGTTTTCTTTTAATTTTCTTCGCCCATTGGCCCACAGCATGGGCAAAGAGCGGATATTCTGGATATGGTTTGCCGGGTGTAGCCGGTTTTGATTTCGCCATGAGTTTGGCTTTCAGGTGTAGCGTCGGGTGTAGTCAGCAAATTAAACGCTGCCTGAAATCATATAAACCCAGTGTATTTACTAAAAGTCTCGGTAGCTCAATTGGATAGAGCGTCGCCCTCCGAAGGCGAAGGTTGCAGGTTCGACCCCCGCCCGGGACATTCGGTCTTCACGCAGTTGTGCGAATTTATCCGCAGAACCCGGAAAAACATTGGTTTTCTTTCCGGGCTTTTTTTTGAAGGTTCACCAGTTTTCTCCATTTCGCGCATCTCACTGGCCACCTGGATGGCCACCCGCGAGTCATAGGAAGAAATGCCAACTGGTTCAGCAGCGTTCAATGTCGCTTGAATTGGATTCGCTTTGGCTGGTTCGTTGAACTGGTCGAAATGATGGTCATCAACCTGCGCGTAATGATCGTTATGAACTTTTGCGCTTGTGGCCCACCCATCGCGCTACAACGTGGGCAGGGTTGCCAGCGTCAAGCCAATCGGTTTCGCAGGATGCTCGAAGATTCTGAATCAGTTTTGGCCATACTGTCAGGCCAGCCGCTTCAATGATCTGCTCGAACGGCTTTGCCAGATTCACGTTCGTTTCCGTGAACCGCGTTATCACTCGCTGTGAGCCCTCAGGCGCTTCGTCAAAGGCTTTCTCCAGCCAAGGCAGGATATCGCCAATCGGCACGAACCGGCTTTCCTTGCCCGCATAGTGTCGAGTCTTTGGAATGGTGACCAGCATGCGGCCCTGATCCCACAGAATGTGTTCCCAGCGAAGTTGAAAGATCTCCATTTTTCGCAATGCAGCGAAACGCCAAAGGCAGAACATCAGCCGCCATTGATTGTCAGGACAGGCGTCAATTATCTTCATCGCTTTCGATCTGGTCAGAAAGAAATCCCGTGAACGGTCAAGAACACAAGACGACTTCTGAAACTCGAACGGGTTTTCATCAACCAGTTTTTCGACATTTTGAAGCGTTGAAGAATGTTTTGGCAACGCAAACATGAATCCGCTTTCCGTTCTCGCTTCGGGCCTGAGTGTCCAGCCATCTGCGGAACTTCACGGCATCAAGGTATCTTGGCGATGCGATAGAATTTTTTTCCCACAGGATCTCTACTTGCCTGAGAGAACATTTTAAGAACGTCGCGACATCCTTCTTTGTCATCAGAGCATCGCGATTCGTTGTTGCGTGCGTCATAATAATTACCTTCATCTCGTAATTGTGTTGACTCCGCGAAAATGCGAGAGTCTTGATGAAGGTGTATCCGGTCCAATGCTTCAGAGATTTGGTCCAATCAGTGCGCATGAAAAAACCGCGAACGCAATGTTTTCGCGGTTTAACATTTTTCAGAGTGGCTTCGGCTTTCTGCCGCCGTTTGTCCTATTCCACTTCGCTTGTTCACTGGCTCTGTCTTCAATCCAAAATTTAGTTTTCATTGCCGTATTCGGTGAGCAACTGCAGAGTTTACCCAATTCCTGCTTGTCGGCGAAAACCCATTGACCAATTAGACAGCTATCTTTGCTCGTCAGCACAACTGCAATGAGTTCATCGGCGCGTTTCTTTGAACCACGCTGACTCCCGGAATCCTTTGTGGTCTTGCTTGCATCTGTTGGTGTGTTCTTGCCGGCCGGTCTTTTCGACGAGTTCGCCAACTCGAGCAGCTCCGCAATCGTCATGTTTCCGCAGCCGCCAATTGACAGTCCATGCTTATCTAAAATTGCATTAGCCCTGAGTTGGAAGGGTCGGCTTATTTGTTCGAGGCGAAAGTTGCCGCTTGGCCACTGTATCGGTCTTGCTTTGAATGTAAGTAGCGTTGCGTCATCAAAGATGTTCCCATCGGCATCGATAAATTGCCATTTCCCAGCTTCATCGAGCCTCAGGCGATAATCTGGTGCCGAACGTGGTTCCGATGTTTCCATTTTCGTGACTCCCGGCAGTCATTGTCCGAAAGTCGAAAGAGGCAGGGCAGGCGGCTTTCGGGAACCGCTATTCGGGGATCAGCCTAGCCCAGCTTGAACTGGTTACCAGAGTGGAAATTTTGGCCCGGATACATGGAATGTGGCTGCGCGGGAGAATTCAGCAGTCGCCTGTCGTTTCTCTAGTCGAACAGATCCACCCGGTTGGACGACCAAGAAATGATCAGGAAAGTTCACCGCTTCTAACGCGAGAGGCATCGCCCATGCCACAAACGGCCGCTCGCGATCCCATCGATCAAAGCACTCCACAACCGCCACCGCCACATCCTGCAGCACGTCATCACGATCTCGAAAATCCCGCACGACCGACGTCAAAAACGCTGAAACCACTGGCTGAGCCAGCGTCCATTGTCGCGTCGCCTGTCGAGTTCGATCGTCCATCGTTCGTTCCTCAAATGTCTTGCCAATCCTTTCTTATCCGATGCTGAACGATTGTGACAAGAATTGCGCAACATTCTGTCAGGAACGAGATTTTGGCTTGCTGCAGGAGCGGCTGAGGATCGATCGACAAAGAAGCACGGCAGCTGGAAGCCTGTCCTACAACTAAAAATGTGCCAATTATTTATCGAGCGATCCTATGCCTGTTGCCCAACAATCGCATGGCAATGAACCAGCGTTGTAATGGGAGGCTGAGTCTGCAGACCGGCATTGGTCAGCATTCGATTGTATTCTCCGGCGCTGTACGCCCGACCTTCGGTGAATGTGAACAAAGCCGCCGAGTACAAAGCGACTGGCAATGGGCCATCATCCAGATTCAAATCTGCTTGCAATTCGGCAAGCGTTCTGGATTGCGTGGCAAGTCGTCCGAACAGATCAAAATGAGCCACGGCTGCCGTCAACAACTCCGTGCCATAGCTGCCGCGAAAGAATTCGAAAATGGACGTAGGATCGGAAACCGGCGGAGTGAGTTGTGTCATCGTGGTCGGGATTTTTCTGGTCTCAGAATGAGATAGTCACTGTAGGCCGGACCAAGTGCAGCGATGTTCCGGCGCTGGTCAATTGCCGGAACGGCGCTGCGTTTGATTTCGGGCTCCGACCTTGAAACACGGGTCACCGTTTTACGCGGCATCATCGCTCAAGGCGCTGGCCGCACGTTTTCCTTGCTCTGAAGCAGGGTCACGCAGAGCGATGCGGCGCAGGTGCAGTTTTGCTCGATGATCGCCACTGCGGGCAAGTTGAATGGCTTCTTCGAATGCCTGATCAAGGTACTTCGTAATTTTAGGCAACACCGGGATATTGAGATCATTCCAATCGTATATCGTTCGAGACATGGAGTGCTGACAGACTTTCGGACATCATGGGACTGGGCTCAATTGCCTGGAGGCGGGTACACAAAACGGGCCGTGAAGCAATAACTTCACGGCCCGTTGTTTATATTTGACTTAACCAAGGTCAAAGACTTTACCTGGCAGACCTTGATGTCTACCCCAGTACGCTTAACCCTTCTTGACGTTCACGATCTGGCGAATTGAGACACCACTGCGTTTGGCGACCAGTTCTTTGCTGCCATCGGCATTTACTTTGACACCGACGCGTGTAGGCTTGTTGGTCTGAGGACAAATGTGCATCACGTTAGATGCATCAATTCCTAATTCCAAATGCAAACGGCCGCCCTGTTGGCTCTTTGGATGTCCGCGTTTGACGTGCTTATAGACTTTGTTCACGCCTTCGATGACGACTTTTCCGTTCTTTCGATCGACGGACCGTACGGTGCCACGAGTTCCTGAATCGTCGCCAGCAACTACTTCAACTACGTCACCCTTGCGAATGTGCATCTCAACAACTCCGAAAACACTCAACTATTTATGATAAACAGGCCGAAATTCACTTCCCTATGGAGACCGGGGAGCGGCGAAGCGGGGAAGGATGGCAGCTTTCAAACAGGAAATCAAGGCTTTTGCTCCGAAATCACTCGTGTTTCGCACGGGTGAAGTCAGGAGCCGTAATTCACGTGATTCCAATCGACCCTAAGAACTGCGTCCCGGCAATCATCGTCGCCGCACATTGGATCGCTTCGTAAATGGCTTCGTCAGAAAGGCCGGTTTGGCGAGCTTTTTCGACATGCGCAGCGGTGCATGGCTTGCAGCCGTTAATGTCGCTCAGTGCCAGGTTGATGAGTTCAACGGTCATATCATCCAATGATGTCCCTTGAAACGTATGCGCTCGCAACCCGACGCTCATGCCATCAAAGACATCGGTACCGGCAATATGACGGAATTTGAAAAGGACATTGTACATCGAATTCGTAGCTCCGACGGCCAACGCTTCCGTGATTTCGGCGGCGGTAACGTTTCTGGCTGCTGCGAAAGTTTGCAGGTAAATCTGCCACTTCATGCTTCCCGACTGGCCAGCCACGGCACAGGCGACGAGGAGTTTTCGCTTTTCATCCAGCTTGCCGGCGGTCAGTACAAACTTGCGAAAGTTCATAAAGAAGTCATGCACGAAGGCTGGCACATTCGCCATGTATTGAAAAATCTCCGGGATGTCAGAGACCTCAAGGACTTCACGAATACGATCATAGACCTGGGCTGCTTTGTCCGTGGCCTGTTCTGGTGACACTGGATTTACGAGGGGCATGTCATGAAATTCCGGTTAATTAAAAATTCAAAATTGCAGGGTGTGTCAAACAAGATGCTGAGTGGTCGGTGCATCGACGAAAAATCCTCAACCGCATTGACCACTTTGCAACGCAATCTAACGGCCATCAAAGCTTACAGATTGTCCACACTATCGGGAGTCTTGTAGAACTGTTTCAAGTCAATGCCACCCTTCGTTTCCATTTCGACAATCTTAAGACGCTGTTCCAGTTTATTGAAACGTGCCTCCAGTGCGGGATCCAGTTTTTGATATGCGTCTGCTTTTAGTGACCGAGGTACGACGGGGTAATCCAACTGCCGCTGCAGTGCAGCAAAGAAGAAGAGTGGATCACGACCGATATTGGCCTTGGCAATTCGGCCTTCCTGATCTCCGAACAACATGACAGGGGCATTCGCTGGAGCTGCCGGAAGAGCCTTGTTCGAACTCTGCGTCGTACGACGATTTGAAAAATGCTGTGAAGCCAGGTAAACGACTTCCGCGAGTTCCCTGCTGCCCAATTCATTGCTTAATCGGACAATCCAACGCGTCCATTCATCGGAGTAAAGTGGGTCCATGGCCATGGCTTTCAATCCTTCGGAGTAACCAAGTCGATTGCGTGCAATACATTCGAACTGATACACGAACATCCCTGATGGCGATGCGTTTCTTGCGCGATAGGCTGCTTCGCTTTCCAGAATCTGCAGGGCCACAATTTGTTCAAAGCGGGATTCGTCGTCTTCGGCACGCTGGATCACGAACGTCTGGAATTGAGCGAAATAATGTGGTAACCGGTGCATGGCATCACTGATCCGACCGCTATGCAGGATTTCGGTACGAAGAAAATCGATCGCCATTGGTAAACGAGTGGTCGCCAGAATTTCTTCCTGAATGGTTTGCAGGATTTCCTGAGACGGTACGTTCTCCTGCAGTCGTTCGCGAAAGACGCGAAAGAAGTAGGCCTGTTCGATGTATTCTTCGCGATCAAGAATCGGCGGACGCATGGAAGGGGCTCATGAGAAGGGGCGAAAACCAGGAAGTATCGAATCGGATGGCAGTGTAGTCGTTTTGCTGCAGGACGGGACTGAAGTCCCGTCCTGCAGCAAAATTGCCGCGTTCTCCGGAAAATCGCAAGGACAGGCCACCCGTCGAATGAACATGAGAGGGCGTCACGATACCTTGATGCAAAACAATGTTGTCCAAAATTCATCGTCGATCAAGTCAGAACTGAGAGCAGAGCATCATGGGAATTCCGAAAGTGGCGATCGTCGGTCGCCCGAACGTCGGAAAAAGCTCGCTGCTGAACTGGCTGGCGGAGCGACTGATTTCCGTCGTCGACCCAACTGCCGGTGTCACACGCGACCGCGTGACCTGGATCATGCATAAGCATGATCGCTATTTCGAACTCATCGATACCGGCGGCATCGGTATCGTGGACAGCGATGATCTGTCCGAAGATATCGAACGCCAGATCCAGAATGGCCTGGACGAGTGCGATCTGATGATGTTTGTGGTCGATGCTAAAGCCGGACTGACGCCGCTTGATAAAGAAGTTGCCGATCGTCTGCGACGCATGAGCAAACCCACGCTCCTGGTCGTTAACAAATGTGATTCTACCAGTCTGGACCACGAGGCGTCTTCTTTTCTGCAGCTTTGCAATGCACCTTTGATTACAACCAGCGTCAAAGCCAATCGTAACCGATATGAACTGGTCGAAAAGATTGTCGAACTGCTGCCAACGGCGGCAACGACGGAAACTGCGGAAGGCGATGTGTTG
>JAYVNW010001049.1:0-3545 GCA_043758225.1 Candidatus Kuenenia sp.
ATCAGAGCCACCAAAGCATGGCCAGACAGTGATCTCTACGATTGATCTCCTGCTGCAGATTGAAACCGAGCGTCAGCTTGACTTGCTGGTCGAGGAATGGAAGCCTGTCGGAGCCTGCGCGATTGTGATGCAGCCTCATTCCGGTGAGATTCTCGCGATGGCGTCGCGGCCTGCATTTCATCCTGATTCTTTGCTGAACGTTCCGGATGCTGCATGGAAGAATCTGTCAGTCTCGGCGGTGTTTGAACCTGGTTCGACATTCAAACCGTTCATTGTCGGCTGGGCGATTCAGCACAATGTTCTGGCATATGACGAAATGATCGATTGCAACTTCGGTGTCTATCGCATGGGACCACGCGTGCTGCACGATCATCATTCCTACGGCGCCTTGAGCGTGGAAGATGTGCTCGTAAAATCGAGCAACATCGGCATGGCGAAGATCGGCGAACGCATTGGACTGGAATCACTCTATGAAGCAACGCGAGCGTTTGGCTTCGGTCGGCGCACCGGGATCGAACTGCCTGGAGAATTATCGGGGCTGCTGCGACCTGTTTCGCAGTGGAATGTCTATTCACTCGGTTCAATCCCGATGGGGCAGGAACTTGCCGTGACGCCGCTGCAACTCATTACCGCTCATGCTGCTTTAGCGAACGGTGGCAGGCTGATTCGGCCGCGTTTGGTGAAAAAGACGAATGCGTCCGAAAGTGGTTCAGTCTCTGAATCAAAGGTTGTCGAGCCTGGTGCAGATGTGCAATCCGTACTACTGGATTCAGAAATTGCAGAGTGGCTGGTGCGCGAGCCGATGAAGCAAGTGGTCGAACGCGGGACGGGGAAATCCGCCAGAATCCCCGGCATGTCGATGTTTGGGAAGACTGGTACGGCACAAAAGCTGGATCTGCTCACTGGAACATATTCTGATACAGCGTGGGTCGTGTCATTCATCTGCGGAACACCGGCGGAGAATCCGGAAGTGCTGGTGCTGGTCATGGTCGATGAACCGACCGCTCCGGGAATTCACTATGGAGGCACTGTTTCCGCTCCGACAGCTTCGCGCATCCTGAAATTTGCTGAAACCCGAGTTCACAGTTTTGCGATTGCAGGTTCTGAATCACAAGACGAAGTACCGCAACTTCAGTAGCGTCGCAATGCAGCTTACAAATTCTGATCGTCGCGCGTCAGCGAATTTCGCCGCTGACTGTGCATTTGTATGTGTCCCGACGATCCTTGATCTTAATTACTATTTCTTCAGTAAACTTGCCAGGCTGGATATTAGGAGCGGTGAACTCCAGTTTGATAATCTGCTGTTTCTTTTCTTCTACACCAAGCTTCGCACTGAAACACCCCTGCATTTTCGGGCAATCGACACTGTCGATAAGGAATGGTTTCGTGCCTTGAACGACGACCTGGACCTTCTTGATTTCACCAGGTCTCAAAGCGCCCAAACTGACACTATCATTTGCAACCGTAATGTCAGACTTCACGACGCCTTCGACCATCAGCGGGACATAGGGACTGGCAGCATCATCAGTCACGATGGTGACAATTTCACGAATTCTTCCCACATTTGCATTTGGCGAGAGAGTCATCGTCAGTTCAAAATCTGCAGTGCCTGCACTAGGATTGCGTCCCACCTCTTTCAGGACCGCATTCAGATCTTTGTTCGTGTATTTTATGTCCATAATCTTCCAGTCTGGGCGACCCGCATACGCGATTTTGCATGTAACCTCGGCACCTGCTCCAAGTTCTTTTGAACCGAAGTCAATCTTGCCGGGGGTGAAGACAACGTCGGTTCGAATATATGCGGTCACAGGGACACGCACAGTCGCAAGTTGAGGGGCATCGAAGGAAATAGTCAGATAGGTATCGCGTTGTTGCTTAAATGAACGAGTATTCATACGCACTTCAATGGTAGCCACTTCACCGGGTTGCAGAATACTTTGCGAAGGAGCGCCGGGGATAACGCACTGACATCCCGGTGCTGTGCCGCTGATATGGACCACATCGTTGGTTGTATTCGTGATGACAATCTGGCGAACTGATTCCGATCCTGTCGCGATGACACCAAAATCGAACTTTTTAGGTTCGACAAGCTGGTCAGCCCATGTCTGAGCTAACACCGATGAGCCTGAAAAGCATAGGCCAAAGACGGTCAGACAAATTGTCGCAAATTTCCTCAGCATCATGACACATCCGATGAAGACTGTTTTTCAAAACGCCCCGATTCCGTTCAACGCCCGAATGGACGATTCGGATCAGGTTCGACACGCCAAATTCCAAACCAATTTTCAATGGCTCGTGATTCGTTATCGCCCGCTTGTGCAGGAATGATAGCAGGCGCTTTGAAACGGATGTAGCCCGACCGATAAATTCCCCAAATAGCGCTGTTGCGAAAAATGGCCGAGGTTGAACACTCAAGGCCCTTGCACAACAATGGAATGACGTTTATTCACGCATTTGTGCTAAACAGGGGTAAATGTGGCAATTGGGGATGTTTTGTTCAGTGCGTATGCAGTGCCGAATGAATTTCATTGGTTGGCTACGCGCCAAACATAGGTCCTTATCTGCCGGAAAGGACTTTGCAGCCTGCCGCAACCGGCGACCAGTACTACATCGACCAAATGACAACGCGACGCCGTGCAGCGGAGACTTGCCCTTGCCGTTCGCTTTGCGACGAAAGTCCAGCCCGGCTGGGTAGAGCGACTGGATTCGGCCACTGTACCTCAGCGTCTCAATGTGAAACGGCGGAAGTTGCAGAGTTCGACATGATTCGCCAAACTACGGCGTTTCCGCGATTTTTAACCGCAGTATCATTCTCCACAGGCAAACAAATCCTCCGATGACAACCACTGACGCTCTTCACAACAGCCGCTTTATGAAGGCGGTGCGCCGGGAGCCCGTTGATACGACTCCGCTTTGGATCATGCGTCAAGCTGGCCGCTATCTGCCCGAATATATGGCCGTCCGCAGTGAAGTGACGTTTATGGAGTTGTGTAAAACTCCGGAACTTTCCTGCGAAGTGACCATCACAGCCCGTCAGGTGCTTGGTGTTGATGCAGCGATTCTGTTTGCTGACTTGCTTCCAATTCTGGAACCGATGGGAATAGATCTGGAATATCAAAAAGGCGAAGGGCCGGTTATTCACAATCCGCTGCATACTGGACGCGATGTCGATCGACTACGTGCGCTCGATACTATGGACAGCGTCGATTATGTCTTTCAGGCAATCCGCCTGATTCGCCGCGCGTTGCCAAATGATATACCGCTGATTGGATTTGCCGGAGCGCCGTTTACGCTGGCCTCTTATTGCATCGAAGGTGGCGGCTCGAAGAATTATGTTCGCACCAAGTCGCTCATGTACAACGATGAGAGCGCATGGAATGTCCTGATGAGTCGCTTGGTGGATACCGTTGTGTTGTACTTGCAGCAACAGATTGCGGCCGGCTGCCAGTGCGTGCAGCTGTTCGACAGTTGGGCCGGTTGTTTGTCGCCATCCGATTATCGGCGTTACGTGCTTCCTCATACAAAACGACTGATTCAATCGCTCC
>JAYVNW010001050.1:0-3576 GCA_043758225.1 Candidatus Kuenenia sp.
CGAATGATTGACAACGTCAAATCGCTGAACACATCCCGATGCATGCCCATGGCTTCGTGCAATTGCTTGCCTTCGGCGATTCGGCCTCGCACATCAGCCAGGACTTCCTTCAGTCGATCATGAGTCGCCTGCTGAGCCAGCAGGTCCAGCGCCTGCAGAAGGGGGACTCCGTTGGTGAGCAGGTCGGACAGTTGCGTCAACGTCGCGGCCAGAAGCTCAGCACGGATCGGCCGATTGAATTTGAACTGGAACAACGGCTGCTTCGCCGGAGCAACGGTCATCGGAAACAGCGACTTCTGAGTGAGCATCGCCATCACGTCACTGCGCGAGTCTGCTGAGATCAGACCTTTCACATCCTGACCACTCATCGTTCTCGCGATGTAAGTGAAATCCGGCACTGCCGCCCCCCAGAACTCGTTCAATCAACTTCGCTCATTTGCGACGCCACGATTGAACATCAACACGAATGCACAAAGCGACCTCGCCGCTATTCGGCCTTGGTCACTCGCAACACCTCTTCGATGCTGGTCACGCCGCGAGCAACCTTCAGCCAACCGTCCTGGCGAAGTGTTCTCATTCCGCTGGCGATCGATGCTTTGCGAATCTCATTTGTGCCACGACGCTCGCTCGCCAATACTTTGATTTCGTCGTTGCTCACGAGCAATTCGTAAATGCCAAGTCGCCCTGAGTATCCCGTGTTTCGGCACTGACGACATCCGTTGGCTCGATAGATCGGCTGGCCAGCGGTGTAGTCCTCAAGCGGGAAGTCGGCTGGAACTTCTTCTTCAGACGGCATGTACGCGACGCGGCAATGCTTGCACAACGTTCGCACCAATCGCTGAGCCATGATTCCTTCCAGCGTACTACTGATCAGAAAGGGTTCAACGCCCATGTCGGCCAGACGCATGAAGGAGCCAGCAGCGTCGTTTGTGTGCAGAGTACTGAAGACCATATGGCCGGTGAGCGACGCCTGAACCGCGTTCTCGGCGGTTTCAAAGTCACGAATTTCGCCCACCAGAACAACATCCGGATCATGACGCAGGATGCTTCGCAGGCAGGCGGCAAACGTCAGGCCGACTTTGTGATTGACCTGAATCTGATTGATGCCTTCGAGCTGGTATTCAATCGGATCTTCAGTGGTGATAATCTTGTTTCGCTCACTCTTGATCTCGGCCAGTGAACTGTAGAGCGTTGTGGTTTTGCCTGACCCTGTCGGACCGGTGACAAGCACGATACCATGAGGCAATCGGATCAATTCCCGGAAGCGACTGCAGGTATCATCTTCCATCCCAACACCGGACAGCGAAAACTTCATCGCGTCCTTGTCGAGCACTCGCATGACGACACCTTCGCCATGCAGCATCGGAATGATGGACACTCGAATATCCACCTCGCGCCCCTGGACTCGCAGTTTAATGCGTCCATCCTGAGGCACTCGTTTTTCGGCGATGTTCAATCTGGCCATGATCTTCAGACGACTGAGAATTGCCGCCTGAAATCGGTTCAGCTCTGGAGGCACCGGCTGATTCTGAAGTACGCCGTCGATGCGGTAGCGAATTTTCATTCCGGCCGCCTGCGACTCCATGTGAATATCGCTGGCTCGGTTCGTCACGGCTTCGGTCAGAATGTCATTGACCAGACGAACGACAGACGCCTGTTGAGCCATCGCCGCCGCTTCGGACTCTTCGAAGCTCAGGTCCCCAAGGATTTCGATGTCGTCTGTATTCTCGGCCGCCTGCGCCATCAAGCCGTCCAGAGTCTGAGCTCCGACACCCAAATGTGTCTTGATCAGCGTTGCGACTTCGTGCGGCAAAGCAACGGATGTCATGACAAAAAGACCGGTCGCTGCAGAAACGGCATCTGCCGCCTGAACGTCAAACGGGTTGCTAACGACAATTCGGATTGAGGCAGAGCTGCGGTCGATCGGGAAGATTCCGTGGCGATGAATCAGCCGAACCGGAAACCCTTCAAGGATGGAGCTGTCGACTGATTCTTTGGACAGATCGACAACGGACATCCCCAGTGAATGCGCCACAGCCTGAAGAGCCTGCAGGTCGGTAGAAAATCCAAATTCACTGGAGACGGCAGAAAGACCGTCGGTCGTGAACAACCTTTGGACATGATCAAGCTCTTCAGCGGTCAAACGGCGCGGAGTATCTCGGTGCGCCGACGGGCGTTTTAGAATCGTGCTCATTGGATTTTCCGAACGGTGCCGAGGGTAGGTTGGGGTTCGGCGGGTGGGAATTCGGCGGGATGCTGAGCCCAAGTGGTCGAGCTGTCAGCACTTCACGGTGGGTAATTTACGGGAGCCAGAAAGTGGCAGCAAGACTATTGCAACAGGCTCAAAGTCGTCATGCCGCCTTTACACTTATCTACATCGGCAGTCTCCTCGAGAGACTCGCGAGAAGCCAGTCTTTTGGTGGTTGCGCGAGTTAATTTGCGATGTTTGAAAATAATAGGGAATATTCACTCGGCCTTGGGAAAATCGAAGTCTCGCTCGGAGGTTGACCCTCGTTCGGGCCAAACGCGGTCCGCCACGGGCGTATTTGCCCTCGCTTTTCGCCGCAATATCTGAACAAGTGAACCCAAGGCTTTGCCCCAAGACCTTTGTCGAAGTCCCTTCTCTGTAGCTGCCTATTTTCGTTCAAAATCATTGAATCAAGATCAGTTTTGTTTTGCCTAGCTCAGCGAACTTCCGCACTTCAACAACGGCTTTTGGCAAACTACAGCAAATGCTGAAGATCGGTAGCAGAAAAGTGATATTGACTCGTCGAATCTAAAACGAAAATGGGCAGCTACCCTTCTCTCTCAAGATGGGGGATAAGTGGCCACACTAAAGATTGTGGACGCCGCTGAAGGGACGCTGCTTCAGTTGTCCAGAACGTTGCCCAAAATTCGCATCACGCGGCGAGTGTTGGTCTGCTTCAGCGGGATCAGCGTCACGCCTCGCGAGCGGTTTGCTTCGGATGCTTCGTCGAGCTGAGTGACAAGCTCGGTAAGTTCATCGATCAAATTCTGGGGGGCTTTGACAACCAGCGAATTGGTTTCCGTCTGAACTTCGATCGTCAGCAGCGGCGCAGAAGATGCGGCGTTGATCTGACGAAGCACGTTCGCAACCGAAGCATCAATTCCCGTCGGGATGTCAATACTTCGTCGGGAACCGCCAGCCGTCATCTCGGTTCGATAGACTCCGCGAATGACGGTTTGAACTTTCTCAACGTCCGCATGTTTCACGGAGATTACTTGTGTCCTGAGAATGCGTCCCGAGTCTGGCAGCTTTTCAGTATCGAGGATTTCCAGCAGCTGCTCGATACGATCCCGATCCGTTCGCCCGCCGTAGACGATCAAAGCGTTCATCCTGGCCTCGGGAACGATCACGACCGAGCCGAATGCCAGCATTCCTGCTCGGCTACTATAGATCGATTCCAGTGTTTCAGCAACGTCCTCAGCACCGGCATTGCGAAGCTGATACACCGAGAAGTCTCGATTGCGAATTGCGACGGAGCCACCTGCCCGTGACGACGATGTTGCGCGAAGGATCGATTCCAATTGATCAAGCGCTTCGATGTCGTCGGA
>JAYVNW010001051.1:0-6011 GCA_043758225.1 Candidatus Kuenenia sp.
CACCAGCTTCTCTCTGATCCAATTGAGACTTTCGAGTAAACTTCAGATTATTTTCTGCTGCCACCTGCACCAGCCAGCCTTCAGCGTCATCCAACATCGCCAGGATCTGACCGTCGTTGCGGACGAAAATTGTTTGCAGCAAACTCGGTTCTTCGCTGCGGTCACAATCGCAGCTACTTTCGCGAATTGAACGACCAAAAACAGTCAACGCATATTCCGCAGGATTTCCACTTCTGGCCTTCAATGCAGCCCCAGGAATTGCAACGGCTCGTTTCTCCAGTTCCGTTACAAAGGCTGTGTTCTTTTCGTCATTTCGGGTCACCTGAGTCATCATGTCGAAGGCAATTTCTGCAGGCAGCCGACGTGGTACGGCACGGGCAAAGTTACGTTCATCGTGACGATTTGTGGAGTTCGGAATCCAACTCAACTGATACGTGCGACTGTTCAAAATCTCGCGATGCAGCCATTTCATATCGAACTCGTGCTCAATGAAGCCTTTTGCGAGGTAATCCAGCAAAGGTGCGTTGACCGGAGGATTCGCCAGATTCATATCATCTGCTGGCTGAACAATTCCTACGTTGAAATAGTTTGCCCAGACTCGATTCACGAATGCCCTGGCAAAAAACGGATTGTCCGGTGACCGCAACCATTCCATAAGTGGCTGGCGAACGTCTGCGTATTTCGTCAAATCTACGACTGGACCTGCGAGGATTTTTGCCGTTGCCGGAGCCACCTGATTTCCATCAGGCTTGCCGTTCTTCGGCTTACGATTCTTGTCCTGCCTCACCGGCGTTGCTTTTACAGGAACCGAATAGACTTCAGCAAGCGGAATTGTTTCACCTTTGACGACTTTGTCCGCCAGAATTTTGCGAAGATCATTGCCTTTCAGACCCTCGGTTCCATCGAACGCAGCCACCATTGCGTCGTATTCTTTTTTGGCATCAGGGCCAGCATTCTGACGCCCGACGGTTCCCTTAAAGAAGCCTTCAAACGACTTATAATCCTGCTGAGTCCACTGATCGAAAGGATGTTTGTGACACTGAGCACATTGAATCCGCGTGCCAAGAAATGTGTACGCAAAGCCAATCACACGGTCTTCAGAGGTCTGGAAATTCTGGCGGGCCCAGAAGTGCGGAAGACTTTGGCGATCCGCGTAGCCGTCGGCTCCAGGACCATCTTTCGTATAAAGGTGAGAAACATTTTCGCAGTATTGCCGATAGGATTCACCAGGATCTCGGCTTACTGCCATCACGATACCTTCAACGATATCGTCATATGCCATATTCTCGCGTACACGTTTTTCGATCCAGGCGTACCACTGCTTTGACGCTTCTGGTTTTACCGGCGTCACGTTGTTCAGCTTGTCGTCACTGTTGCCCGTGAAGTCGCAAAGTCGCGTCGTCCACCATGCCACATATCCGGGACGTTCCAGCAACTCATCAATCTTGCGACTGCGTTTGTCAGCGTTCGTATCCGCCAGAAACTCGCGAACTTCTTTCGATGTCGGCAAGGTTCCCGTAACATCCAGACTCACGCGCCGCAGGAACTCCCCGTCACTGGACAGATCCGACTGCACAATGCCGACCTTACGCAATTTTTGAACAACCAACTCGTCAATCTTTGTCGGCGTAGCTGTCGCAGGATATCGATCACCAAATTGATCCGTGACAGGTCGTATCACCGGCACTGGAACAACCGCGCTATCGTAAAACGCAACCAAGTGTGTGTCACCTGAAAACCCGCATTGCACCAAGCCGTCTGCTGTGATGTCTGCAATCTGATCGTCGTTTGTTTGGAAACGGCAAAGGGCCGTGACGTCTTCCGATGATCCATCCGACCAGATGGCAACCGCCTTCAGTTGCTGTTGTTGGCCATCTGCCGAAAAGAGAATCTCGCTCGGCGTGACTTCCAGTTTCGTTAAAATCGCAGGATCGTCAACCTGACGATTCGAACCACTTTGAATCCAGCGACGAAGCAAATGATGCTCCCATGTTCCTTGCTTAAGACGCTGACCGCCTTCGTGCTGAATCTGCATTAGGGGCTTTTGCAGGAACAAGCTTTCGGCTGGCTCCTCGGGATTCACACGACCGTAGATTTCATCATGGTCTGCGTCAAAATCGTATCCAAAGAGACTCAAGCGAAACCCGCCGCGTCCCTGGAACGATCCGTGGCAAGCTCGACCGTTGCATCCCAGCTTACCCAGCAAAGGCACCACGTGCTGTTTAAAATCCGGCACCTCGCCAGTTGCGTCAGCTTGAGCAAATCGCAGAATCACGGACTCTCGCGTAGCCGCATCCGTCACAGCTTCCTGCGCCAATCCAGGTTCTGAAACGCACGAAAGTAGTGACGCCACCACGCTGCATATTGATAGATTGAAGCGGTTCAAAGACATCCTGCAACCTCATCCTGTGTCAGTTGGAATTGTTCTTCTTGCTGTTTTTTGCTTTTATGTGACTACGATCTGCGTTTGTATTTTTGGCCAGTTGTTCCCATTCGCGATCAATCTGCGAATCCGGCGTTTCAGAAAACGTCGTCAGCTGTTTTTCAACCTTTTGAAGTTGCTCGGTCAATCGTTTTTGCTCCCCTTTCAGCTGAGCAACTTTTGTATCGCGACGCTGCTGCAGCAATTGGCGAATCTGTTGTTCCATGGCTTCGTCTTTGGAGAGCGACCACTTAGCGACCAACACTCGGATCTGTGAATCTTCCTTCCACCGTTGAAGCTGATGTTCGTAGCGAGCAGGGTTCTTCTCTTTGATTTTTTCGAGCACGACAATCTGCTGATTCAGCTCACGTGCCGCACGCTGAAACTCATTCGATCGTGATTTGCGAAGATGCTGAAGCAGCCGCGCGAGTTCCGGATGATGTTCGGAAGCAAATGCAATCGTTGCAGCGAGATCAGATTCCGAAAGTTCAGTGCGTAGTTTTTTGTCCGCAGATTTATCAATGGCTTTCGGAGCATCAACGCTCACAGAAGTCGCTGGAGGATCAGCGGCAGACGCTGCCTCGCACTCATGAAATAAGTAAGCCATGATTACAAGAACTGACAACAGTCCTGAACAACGCATCATCAATACACTCCCGATTCGTCTTCAGATCTGTTCACCGGGATATCTTCCTGTACGCCAGCTGAATCCAAAACCACAGCTGTCAACAGCCATTCCGGCGCGACAAGACTAGAGACCGAATCGTCTGTCGAACTGAACTCATCAAATTCGCCACTGATATCACTCGATGATGAGTCGTGCAGCAACATCGCCAGCACGTCGGCTGTTGCATCATCGTCAGACGCCAACTCTTCGACTTGCGGAGAATTCTGCAACATCACCATCGCCAGAGTTGCCAATACCATCGCCGCAGTCGCTGCGAAAACTCCAAACCGTGCAAACGGTGAACGCTCGATGGCGATGGCAGGCACAGCCGATTCGTCACTTGTGACGTGAAGCAATGCCGGCATTCCTGACTGCTGTGATTTGAATGCCAATGCGACCGCAGAATTCAACAGCGTCGCCTGCAGAACCGCTTCGCACAGAGAAGCGTCTTCCGCCATCGCAGCCTCAAAAGACTCCGCCTGTTCGTCTGACAATTCACCCAGCACGTAACGCAGTGCCAGCCACTGTGCGTCATCCGCATCAGGCTGCACCGCGTTGGAATTATTGGAAATCATCTCACTCATATTACGTCGCCTGTTCGGCACCCAAAACACTGTGATCTGCTAACGATCATCATCCATAAATGCACGTAACTGTGAATCTTCCCTGAGCCGCAACAAACCACGACGCATCCATGTCAACACTGTTCCCAGCGGCAACCGCATCTGTTCTGCAATTGCCGCAAATGTCTGCCCGCCGTAGATTCTTCGTCGAATCACTTCCTGTTGTTCCGGTGGAAGCTGTATCAACGATCGCTGAATCACTTTCACCGTTTCCTCACCAACTAATCCCAGATCCAACATCCATTGAGCACCTGCATTAGCCTGTCGCTCCGCGTACTCACTGGACACCTGCTCCGCATGGCGTTCGTGATGTTGAAGTTCTCGTTTTTTTTGCCTCAGCAACTGCCGCGCTTCATTCAGTGCAATCTGAAACAACCATCCTCGCAAAGTTGCCGCTCGGGCAGTTTGAGCAGATTCAATCGCCCGAATTGCCGTCTTCTGGAAAACGTCTTCAGCCAAGTCGCGATTCTTCAGCACACCCAGTAAAAAGCTCTTCAAATCCGCTTGCCACTGTACGCATGCACTCTCCACCTTCGACCGCATGCCGTTCGTTTCTGGCTGCGATCTGGACTCGTTTTCACAGCGATTTAAGTCATCCTGCGTCAACAAGTCCCCCTCAAGCAAAAACCACTATTTCATACGATGCGGCAATGTCAGGCATTATTTCAAGCCCACGCTGCAAATTGTAGCCGCGACTGGATTCTTGTTCAGCGAGGCCCATTTTCTGGATTAATGCGGCAAGAACGGCGAATTTTGCCTGATCGGCCAGCACTGCTTTGTCGTTTCCGGATTTCCATCAAACCAGCAATATTGTCAGTGCGAGGACGATAGAAAATGGGCACAATCGCGTCTGATGGCCAGAATGGGAGGGCTCGCGCGTCGCGGCCACCACCATGTCTGGTCTTAAAATTTCTTGTGTTTTCCCGGTTTGACCTGCTCAATGCACTGCCCGTTACTTCAACTTTTCGCCTTTTTTGCACTCGCCACAACAATGGTGCCAGTGGGCTTGGGGCAGAACAATGAAGGCGAATTGAATGCGGCACATCTCAGGGTCGCGGCGGAATCAGAATCCGCTGTTAAAGCAATGATCGAGAAACTCGCCAGTACTCGTTTTTCTGATCGCCAGCAAGCGTCGAAAGATCTTCTGAACGTCGGTCCTGAGGCAGTGCAGTTTATCGAAGCCGCCACTGCAACTGCGATCGGAGAAGCCCAACAGCGTCTGCGAATGATTTTGCCTCAACTTCGAAAACGCCTCTTCGATGATCAACTCGACGCATTCCTTGCAAAGCCTTCCGTCGAGATCGCCGAACGACTGCCTCAATGGGTGCGGTTCGAACAACTTGCTGGCCATGACACGGATGCCCTTGCGATCTTCGGGCAGATTCTGTCGGCCGAACGGCGACTCTTTGCCGCACGGCTGCTCGCGCCAAACGAATTGTCTGCTTTGCTGGAAACACGTTCTGCGGAAATTGCGAAGGAATGCGACGGGGTCCAGGACGATGAGTTCCCCGTCGCCAGCGTCGCTGCCGTCATGCTGCTGGGAAGTGAACTCGAAACTCGGTTGCGTCGAGCGACCTCAACAAACATATCCAGTGCTCTGGACGATCAGCGTTTCAGCCAACTCATCACCGACGGTGTGCATGCGAAAACACTTCGCGCGATTGCTGAAGTATGGATCAGTCGCGCTGGTCAGCCCGGCGTCGCGGCAGAACGGCCTTTACTGTTTTCGATGCAGCACAATTTGAAATCGGGGCGGGCCGTAGCGATCCGTATCATTGAATCGAAGTCTTCGCGTCCCGACATGATCTACTCGTTACTATGCCTGGCGAGCCTCAACAGCACAGACGATTTGCCGCTGATTGAATCATTGTTTGAAAACAAAACCGTGCTCTGGCCACAACGCGGTCAGATTGTGAGAAATCAAGAGCCTGGGGCACCGCCGTTCGACACGAATTACAACGTCCAGACTTGCGATGTTGCTATCGCTGCTGCGGCACATTTGCGAAGAATTTCACCGAATGAAGTCGGCATGAAAACCCGCGACTCCGACCTCTCAGTTTTCGCGATTGAATCTCTGGGCTTCAGCAGTGATGAAGCCCGCGTCAAAGCTCTGGCTGAATACCGACGACTGGCTGCTGATTAATCAGGTGAGCGGAGCGAAGTAAGTCCTCCGGTATTGTTTTGTGGACCGGCAAGCATCAAGCATGCCGCTCACTAGACCCTGGTCTCTCTTCGACCATCACATCGCTTGCAGTAATTCCCTGATCTTCTGGATTGTCGTCGAAAATCGCGGCTGCCA
>JAYVNW010001052.1:0-4337 GCA_043758225.1 Candidatus Kuenenia sp.
GTGATACGGTTTGTGTCGGGAATAATGACGACTGGCGAAAATTCGTCCTGCTTAGCCCCTTCCAGCATTGGTACAAGATTCGCTTCCTGTGCCGGCGCGGCTTCGACGGAAACGGCGGCGGAAGAAACTCCAGTCTCCCCAGGTTTCTGGTCGGCCGAAGCGTTTGGCTTTGTGGGTTCATCAGGAATCGAAAACTGTCCGTTTGATTTCGGCCTGGGATCGGCTGCTGGAGCCTCTGCGCCCGGCCGCAACACTCGAATTGGGTTCTTGCGAACTCGTGGCCACAGGTCCTGAATCTTCTGTAACGTCGGTTCCACATCTCCCTGAATCGGGATGACTCGCAGATTCCGGTTCGACGCCGAGGCCGCAATTTCACCAGTCGCGGACAATCCTGTTTCGCCCATCTTGATCAGCAAGGCGCGAATATCCAGAAGCTGTTTCTTTGTGCCTCGAACCAGCAACTGCTGAGAATCCTCATCTGCCTGAATCACGGGATAGTTATCGTTTTTAGTAAAGGTGTCACCGTAAAGGCCCTCAATCGCATTCTGAGCCGACGACGCGCTGAGTATGCGAAGCTGAATGACGTCCATCTCGCGAGGATCGCTTTCCAGAAACCGTTTCATCGCTTCGCTGATCTGTTTATGGCCCGCCACTGTGGTCGTTACTACAAGCTGCTTAGAGGCTTTCTCTGACGAAACCGTCGCTGCAGAGTCAATGGAACGCAGGATCCCTTCGGCCATTTCAACAGCCGTCAGTCCGTCCATGCCGCCAAGCGCGTAGACTTCCAGTGACTGACTTTCATTGACAGCTCCTGCAGGTTCCAATTCCTCAATAAGAGCCTTAATGATTGCGTGTTGATCGGGGCGAGCCACGGCGATTAGAGTTCGCGTTTTCGAGTCGAAAGAAACTCGCACGTTATCGGATCGGCGAAACATGGCGTCGAAGACCTCTACCGCATTGTCACCGTCGGCCGTGTGCAGCGGATAGGCTTTTGCCAGAGGAGCATTCTCCATTGGAACTACGCTCGTCATCTGTTCGACCACCTGTTTGATCGTCTCATGCTGTTTCGGCGTGGCAGTCGCGACCAGCATTTCCTGAGATACGTCCGTGACCATGGTGGCATCAGGAAACAGCTTCGTCAGAACTTCCTGCGCTTCGTCGGCCTCAAATGGTCGCAGGCGATAGCTGCGTGTCTCAAGGCCTTCGGCTGTTCCCTGCGACGAGATCAACTGCTGCACAAGTTCGCGAACCGCCGGCATATCCTCGGTCGCCGCGCTGACGAACAACTGACGTCCGATTCGATCGGCCGTCACCTGAGCATTTTTCGGCAACAGCGGTTGCAGTGCGGTCTGAACAGCAAGTCCGTCGAGCTGATTCAGGCGGAAGACGGCGAGTTCCTGTTTCACTTCGACTCCTGTGGATCCATCCAGCTGCTCGATCAGCGGGCGTATGGCATCGTGCTGGTCCTTCCGAGCAACCACTATCAAGCGCCCGGTCTTTTCATTGACGGACAGCCTGACACCGTCGAAGCGCGAGTACATAGATGTCAGGAGGGTCTGCACTTCCGTCGCACTGGCGTTCTTCAGAGAATACACTGTTGGAACAGGCGCGTCGCCGTCAAGAGCCGTGCCCTTCATCTGCTGCGCGATCTGTTCGATTGTGGCGTGTTGCTCATCGGTCGCTGTCGCCACGATCATCTTACGATCCGCATCGATCACGATTTTTGCATCCGGGTACAATGCCACCAGAACTTCCTGGGCTTCATCGGCATTGGGCGCACCGATCATATACGTTTTAGTGGACCGCTGAGCTCGCCCGGCCAGAGACGCGGTGACCTGTTCCACGACGGTTTTGATCTGGTCCTGCTTCTCCGGAAAGGCTCGCACAAACAATTGCTGTCCGGCAGAGTCGATAGTCAACTGAACATCAGCATCAACCAGTGGCTGCAGAACCTGCAGCACCGATGCTGGAGTCAGGCCCTTGATGGTATGCACAGCCAGAGTTTTCGATGGAGGAACAGATTTCGATCCCTGAAGTTGTTCCAGCACTTTCTTTAGTTTCAGATGATCCTCAGCCGTGGCCACTATCGCCAACTGATCGCCTCTGGCTCCTGCCGTAATTGACGCCCTGGGAACTGCCTGAGCCAGCACCGTCGAAGCCGAAGGCCCCAGTTCGGCAATCGAATAAAGTTCCATCGTGCGAGTTGTCTGAAATGGTTTCTCGGCGATCAACTGTTCCAATGTGGCGAGAATGCGTTCGTCCTGATTAGGTGAAACCCACGCCATCAGCTTGTTCCCTTCGGCGGTCGCCACGAACGTGACGTCTGCAAAAGTGGTTGCCAGCAGGACTCGTGCATCGGTCGCTCCGATCGCAGCGACGTCATAGAATTTCAGTTCACGATGAATGTCGATGGCGTTGGTTTCGAGCTGTTCAATTGTGGACGCAATCGCCAGATGGTCGTCGCTTGTTGCAAATACGCTGTAACGATTTCCATCGGGTAGAAACGTAATGCGAGCCGTCGGTGCGACGGCCTGCAGCACGGCGAGAGATGTCGGACCGACCACTTTTTTCAGTGTGTAAAATTTCAGCTCCGGCCGATTCCCAACGGCGTCTTTCTGAACCTGTTCAATCACTTTCGCGATCAGCTCATGTTCTTTCTCTGTCGCGGTAATCAGCAGTCGGCGATTGGCTTCATCCGGGATGGCGCTGGCTTTCGGGACCAGCGGCAGCAGCAGAGAAATGATTGTTGTGGAAACAATTTTCGGTTGAAGCGGATAAGATTTCAGCATCCGGCTGGCATCGGCTTCGGACGTGCGGACCTGTTCAAGCACTTCGGCCACTTTCGCCTGATCGGCTTCAGAAGCGACGACCAGAAGTCTTTTGTTCGCTACGTCAAAAGTCACGGTTGCCTGAGGAGTCAACATCGTCAGAAGCGAAGTCACGCTGGCAGAATCGATTCGATCGGCCTCGTGAATTTTAAGTAGCCTGCCATTCGATTCGGCCGCTGACAGCGACTTCAGCAGCAGTTCAACCTGAGTATGCTCATCGGCCGTGGCCATCACCAACAGTTGTTGATTCGCCGTGTCTGCCAGAACCTGCGCTTTGGGCACGGCTGTTGCCATTAAAGTGACCAGCGTCGTGTTGACTGTGGCGCCTGTCGGATACGTCTTCAAAGTTTTCTCCGTGGCCGCAGACTCCGATTGCTTCTCGAGTTGTTCGATCAACGCACGAATGGCTTCGTGGTCGCCCAGAGTTCCATATGTGACCAGACTTCGAGTCGCGGGATTCACGGTGACTCGCGCAGTGGGCACAATGTAAGCCAGCATTGTGGCGATTGCTGTGGGTTCTGCGTTCCTGAGTGCATACACTTGAAGCTGGCGACCTCCGCCCTGAGGTTGTTCGGCCTGAATCATCTGCAGAGATTCACTGATTCGCTTTTGATCAGCTTCAGAAGCCCACGCAATCAGTTTGCTCGACAAAGGGTCAATTCGATATTGGCCGTCCGGAGCAATCAATTTCAGTGTGGCCAGCATCTGATCGGCATCGGAAACCTGAACGGGATACAGCTGCAGTCGTGGCTGCATGTCGGGACCCTGATTCGATTCCAGTTGCCCAAGAATGATCTTCGCTTTCTCTTGTTCGGATGGCACAGCGTTCACGGAAATCTGCCGGGCCTTGATGTCAATCACGATTGTCCCGGCAATGATCGTCTTCAGCACTTCGCCGGCCTGCTGAGGATTGGCATGCTCGACTGGATAGACCGTGAGCACAGGAGTGCCATCCACCTTCGACAACATCGGGACTTTATTAATCACCTGTTGAATCGCTTGCAGGTTCGAAGCCGTATCAAGAATCAGCAACTGTTGAGTCTGAGCGAGTGCTTCCGCTTTCCCGTAACTTCCCAGGAGAGGCGTCACTTCCAGCAGCACAATTTCGGCTGGGCGTCCTTCGAGCTGAAACAGAACGCTCACAAATTCGTAGCGCCCTCGCGTTGGCAGTTCTTCAGCAGTCACTTTCGGAATCGCACCTTCCGGAAGACCTGGTTTCAGGTCCAAACACATCAGCATTCGCTCGCGGCGAACCAGAGTAAAGCCTTTGGTCAGCAGCCAGCCGTTGATCAGATCGATGCTTTCCGTTGTGGAGTAGTCTTTCGAATCGGAATAGTTGAAGACACCGGGCGGAGGCGTTTCCATCACCAGCGCAAGATCCGCTTCTTTCGCGATCCAGTCGAGCACATCAGCCCATTTCTGGCTGCGAAAATTGAATCGCAGTTTCTTGCCTGTGAACAATGAAACGAACAAACGTTGCTGATCGGCGGTGAGTACAGCCTGCAGTTT
>JAYVNW010001053.1:0-4351 GCA_043758225.1 Candidatus Kuenenia sp.
GAGCAAATACTTTATCCCGTCAAAGTGCATTACGGTGTAACCATTTGGAGTTCCATCCGTACACATCGTGTGAGGAATTCCATGTTCGTCCGGTTTTCCGGACCACCAGGCTCCGCAAACAGTGACGTTGATCATGTGATGATGCGGCTTGCGGCCTTTCCATCCGTCTGCTTCGGACATCATAATATGTTCGTGATGATGAGTATGACCGGCCAGCGAAATGCAGTGCTCGCGTGATTCCAGAAGGCGCAAAAGTTTTTCACGACGCGGCTCAATCCATGGCGTCGATTTGACAAGGGGAATATGCATCATGGCCACAACCAACTGATCCTGCGGAACGTGCTTCAAATCATTCTCTATGAACTCAAGTTGTTTTTCGCTGAGGCCGGATCGGTACAGCTTCCTGTCGCCTTCCTTCACCCAGTGAATGTCATCGACGACAATAAAATGAATTGAACCATAGTTGAACGAGAAATAGGCAGGTCCGTAAACGCGTTCATAGGTTTCGTCGCTCAGTTCATCGGTCTCAGCGGCAAAATTAATATCGTGATTTCCGATCACGCTGTACCATGGAATGCCAATTTTCCCGATGGTGCGATTGAGGCTGTCGAAAAGACTCAGGTCATCAAACAGGATGTCGCCCAAAGTTACACCAAATGCCGCTTTGACGCCGACCAGATCTTCCACAACGTCATGAGCAATGTAGTCAATTTCCTTCTGATCGCGAGGCTGCGGATCACCAAAAAAGATCACATCAAAAGCTGCTGCCTCATCAACATGATACAGAGGAAAATTGATCTCGGCTGGCAATGGGCCGGTCGGCTCAACGCCTGGAAACTTCAGATCCGTCGGCGACCCGGCTGGTTTATGAATGTAGTAAAAGCGAGACAGATTGTCGTGATCTATAGCTGTCCGATAGCCGCTGGGCTTTACTACAAACACGATCGAGTCGTTATCTACCGAAAGTTTGTACCGTCCAGTGTTGTCCGTTTCGACAACGTCTTTGCCGTTGGAAACCGACACTCCAGCAAGCCCGATTTCGCCAACATCCAGCATGCGATTACTATTTCCGTCAACAAACACTACTCCCGTCGCTGCAAACTCGTCCGCGTACCCCTTCGGTAGAATGGTCAGAGTCATCGCGAAGAAAAACAAAGTTGAAGCAATTGCTGAACGCAACATGAGAGACAGTCTTTCAAGAATTGAACGGACAGCCAGGCAATGTCTGCAGATGCCGTTGGTTCAGGCTTTGCAGCTGGCTGCACTTTAGTGGCTGGCGAATAAGTTGTCACCATACTGCGTGGAATCATCAATCAACTCAAGCGTATCCACATTGAGATTCAGCTCGTCCGCGATCTGTTGCACGCTGCGGCCTTTCGGGCCCCAGCGGATCGTAGTGCAAAGGAAATCGTTCTGCGGCAACAAAGTCCGGATCATACCCCGGTGCCAGGGAGCGATTGGTCGCCTCCGTGCTCTTTCCATGCTGCGGCATCCAGCCACACCGCGAGCTACTCTGCGTGATCTTGCCCGCAAAAACCTGACCCGACTTTGGGTTTCAGCAAAACCTGGACAATTGCGAGTTCGGTGCAATGGCGATGATTGCGGTCTCAGGAAGATCGTGACTTACGTGACTTTTTGAATATAGAACGAACCCGGTTCGCGCTCTTTACTGAGAAACGGGCAAGCAGCTTTGAGTTCGTTGAAATGATCATGGTACAGGAAGTTGACGGCTCCAATGATTTTCCAGTGTGGATTGCCGCTCAACAATGCTTCCATCAGGTATTGTTCGTTCCACATGCGAACTTTGTCCACAACCCAGGCCTTTGGGTAGTCGCGAGGCGTGAATATATCGTGAATATGAACAATCACGCCCTTCCTCAGAATGGGCAGGATTTCAAGGAACTCGCACAGCACATCACCTTGAGGTCGTATAACGTGGGAGGAATCAATGAACAACAAATCATCAGCCTCAAGCTGTTGAAAAACTGACTTATCAACCGCTTCAACAACTTTGCGAATAACTCTGACGCCGGAACGTTCCAGCCACGGCGTTTCATATGGCTCAATGCAGACGTGCTCGCAAACGTAAGCTGGTTGAGCCACTTGATTTCGACGAATGGCTTCGATGACAAGTAACGTAGAATTTCCGCTGCCGATCTCGACGACCTTTCGCGGCTTCTTCAGGCGGACAAGATTGTAAAGAAACTCAGCATCGCCATAGGAAAACATTCCGTTCGTAAAGCTGTATGTCAGATCATCCTTTTTGGGGCCATTGAAAACGCTCAGTTCATCTCCAAATGATAGCTGCTTCAGAAGTTCCAGCTGCTCGGACACGTTGAGGTCGATGCCTGGCAGGTCTCGCGGCGCGCCCAGCGGCCGGGTCAGCAGACTGAAGTTCGTCAGCGGCTCGTAGTAGTGATCAGCGACCGGAAAGACACCGACTGCCGAAAGAACTTTGCGGCAGATTGGCATACGCTCAGCCCCGGCACGGCGCATGATCTTCATCAGGAACGCAGCGGGAATAAGGAATGGTGCCAGCAGCAGGTCGCCGAGTGGAAACAACGCCTTTAGGAATTCTTTCACGGAATCTGCCTCAAATTTCAAATTGCAAAACTGAGTCCTGACGTATCAGTAATTGTCGCACCCGCAGTTGTCAGAACGTGAGCAATTTGCAACTGAACCCGCACTCGGACGAGCGTGGCTCCCTAACGACACGATGCCCGGGATTAGGGAATAAACTCGAGTTCATTCTGCAGATTGCCAAGCTGAACATTTTCCGTCACAGCTACGACATTGCTGCGATCGTCCTTGAAGTAGTAGCATTTGAACCCGTGTGATTTTAATAACTCAAGAACGTCTGTCGTCGATGTTTCGAACTTCTGCAGCGTATGCTCCAGAACTTCAATGTAGATACATTCAACGCAGTGCAGAATTTTTTCGGCACCCTGAAGCACCTGCATTTCGAAACCTTCCACATCAATTTTCAGTAACGCAATTCGCGAGGCCGATTGTTCTTCAACCAGGCTGGAAAGAGTCGTGCACGGCACACGAATTCCGGATTCTGAGTCCATAGCGACGCAGTTGCTGTCATCTTTCCTGCGTTCGTCGCTGAAGTTGACAACACCGATTTCAGCACCGAGTGCAGTGTTAAAGATCTTCACATTCCGGCAATCGTTCAGTTCGACGGTCTTTTGAAGGTATTTAAACGTCTGTGGATGAGGCTCGACGGATAACACCGTGCCGTTTGCTCCGACGGCCAGTGACCCTGCGGCTGTCACACACCCGATATTTGCACCGACATCAATGAAAGTATCGCCAGGCTTCAGAAAGCCATAGACAAACTCTTCCGCCCGATCAACGACACCTGGATTTACCCACAGCGTAAGCGCGACATTGCTTTTTGCGTAAAACGGAATCTTGTAGTGCAGGCAATGAACTTGAAATTTCTCAGAAATTCCTGTCGCCTGAATCGCATATCCAGACAACGCCCTGAAAGGTCGTTTAAGCTTCGGGCTCTCGGAACCCGTTAGTTTCTGCAGCAGATTCATTAAAGTCTCCTGGGGCACTTGTGTGTAAGGTTTTGGCAGTCAAGGTGTGGGGCATGACATCGAAATCTGCGTGTCACCGTGACAGCTCTCAGGCAGTTGATTCCACCTTCCGCGTACACGCAGGGTTGCAGTCTGCCGAACCTTGCTACATCCTGACTCCATGGGAACGGTGTTCTCGCAAATTTGCAGGAGCACGACAAGAGCAAACATCACGCTGCTCGTGCAATACTTTGCCTCGCGGTAGCACTGTTTGGGATTCGTCGAGACATCGCCAGATGATTTTTTATTTGGATCCTCAATCTGGCCTCGTGGACACAGGCCGCCAGCAGGAGCGTCATACCGGAATAGGTTAACGGCATCGCGGTCCAGGAGAACGACAGATAACCCAATATGGAAAGCGACAAGACGAAGTACTCCCGCCCCATCAGCATCGCCTTCGCCGGAATCCATAACAGGAGCAAGATCAGGAGAGTGAATACGATACACGACGGAATTCCGGTTTCGAGTGCCACTTGAATGAAATTGTTGTGCGAGTGGTAAGTGTTGATGACTGCCAGAGCATGCTTAGGACCTCCGGGTCCAACACCCATCGCTGGGTGCTTAATAATATGCTCCCACGCAACTTGCCAGATCACCGATCGTGGTGCCGTGGGAACGTAACCAACATATCGCATTTTGACGAGAACGTTATGAACAAATGGCATCTGAAGAATGCTGTCAAAAGATGCGCCAACACTCATGATTATGCCAATCACGATGATGGCCATTCGCTTGTAGTTGAACAACAGGTACATTGTCAAAAT
>JAYVNW010001054.1:0-5150 GCA_043758225.1 Candidatus Kuenenia sp.
GCCGCTCGCCATTTGGCCTGCGTGTAGTTTGTTTCTTTGCGACTGCTCATCAATCGCGCGGCCTCAAAGCAGATCTCGCGTCGCAGGCGGTCGAGTTCCATGATGCTCCACCCTCCAGCGTAAACACCGGAGGCAGGAGCCTCCAGCGCAGTGTGTTCCGAGGCTGGAGCCTCGGAACAAGGGACCCATTTCCAGCCGCGTGAAGTAGATACCAGTCCTACTTCAAATCAGTCTCAATTACGTCAACAAATCCTTTACACACTCGCGTTCTTCTTTGAGTTCGCCAACTGTGATATCGATCTTCGATTGAGCAAACGCGTTGTGCTCCTGGTCCTGCACGATGGAAACCTTCTTGCCGTCGCTGGTTAAAGGGAATCCGCTGATAAGGCCTGCTTCGACGCCATAGCTGCCATCGCTGCAGATGGCAGCACTGAAGCATGATCCCGCTGCCGTCGGGCGAATCACACCTTTTACGGTGTCCAGAACAGCGTTCGCTGCCGACGCCGCGCTGGAAGCACCTCGAGCTGCAATGACAGCAGCGCCGCGTTTTTGAACAGTCGAAATAAAGTCACCCTTCAACCATTCGTGATCAGTAATGACTTCGGTTGCGGCCTTGCCGTTAATCTTTGCGTGATAGAAATCAGGATACTGAGTTGCCGAATGATTGCCCCAAATCCCGACGTTCGATACGGCGGCAATCGGCATACCCGCTTTTTGAGCCAGCTGAGAGACCGCACGGTTCTGGTCCAGCATCGTCATGGCGAACCAGCGATCAGTAGGAACGCCTTTAGCGTTGTTCATCGCAATCAGACAGTTTGTATTGCAAGGATTCCCGACCACCAGGACTCGGACATCCGGAGCTGCCGCAGCAGCAATGGCGCGGCCAGTGCTGGTAAAGATCGGACCGTTGATGCGAATGAGGTCACCTCGTTCCATACCCGCTTTGCGTGGAACGCTGCCGACACAGAGAACCCAGTTACAGTCTTTGAAGCCATCTTCAAGGTGGTCGCTGTCAGCCTTAACGACACCGGCCAGCGTCGGAAATGCGCAGTCGTCCAATTCCATATGGACTCCATCGAGCGCCTTCAGGACCGGAGGAACTTCGACCAGATGCAGAATCACAGGTTGATGAGGCCCAAAGACCTCGCCAGAGGCAATGCGATAAATCAATGAATAGCCAATCTGACCAGCCGCACCAGTTACAGCAACTCGAATCGGGGATGCCATGAACACGTTACCTTTCGAAATTAGAATTTACCCAGCAACTCCTTGTGAAGTATAGGCTGTCGGGGTTTCAGATATCAAAACAGTTCGCCAGACGCCATTCGGGAACGCAGCATTCGAGAATGTTTTTTAGGGCACGGCCTGCAGAACACCATGCCACGATGTCGAGTTTGGTAGGTTTTGCCAAGTTGTCTCGATGCCAATCAACGATCAGTGAGATTGGTGTTGCGCGTTCACCGGCAAAACATGCCGAAAGGAGCCCATGGCGGACACAGAGAGGCCGCTTTCATCATCCTGAAGCCGATCCTGGATCGAAAACGGCCGGATGAGGATTGCTCGAATGCGCAAAGGCCTACTAGATTCCCGATACAAACAGGCCAGTCCCTACAATGATCGGATGGCTGTCATAAGAATCCGGGCCTTCGAGATTCAGCGGAGATTTGCAGAGGATTGGCAATGTTTATGAAAAATGCAGCGTTGCTGCTCAGTGTCGGCGTGGTCGCAGCAAACGTCGGATGCACAAATACTTCAACCTCAAATACAGCACGTACCGCAAAAGAGCAGATGCTGCTGTCAAATGCCGTGGATCAGTCGCTCGATAAAGTCGACTTCACTCCGCTTTATGGCCAAAACGTTTTTGTCGAGGACAAATTTCTGGAATGTGTTGACAAGAGTTATGTAGTTGGATCGCTGCGACACCGAGTTATGCGGGCAGGTGGCGTTCTGGCGGCCTCTGCTGACGCCGCTGACGTTATAATGGAAGTCCGTAGTGGTGGAGTGGGTACGGATTCGAACGACATGTATCTAGGCGTTCCACAATTGCCGCTACCAGCGGGAATGCAAACACCAGAGATTCGATTCAGCGAACGCAAATCTCAATACGGTTATTCGAAACTTGGTCTTGTATTATTTGATGCCAGGACGAAAGCCGTTCTTGGCGACGGCGGAATGTCGATGGCACAGTCCGAAGACAGCAATTGGTACGTGATGGGTATGGGGCCATGGCAAAACGGCACGCTAAAAAATGATGTGGCAACTTCCCGTCGCCTGCCCCACGGTATGAAGATGAACCGCCTGCCGACGCAAGTCGCGTTTGAATCACCAAGCCATGCTGGTCCCGGTGCAGTTCGCTACGCCAGCGGTGCTGAAGAAACTTCGGAGTAATAACACAAAATACCCAGCCATGACGCGGTCAGGCCTCATAGGATGAGTATTTAAATCGGCCGATAGCGTTCATTCGCTGTCGGCCTTTTTTGTCATCAGTACCTTATTCCAACCAGCGTTTTTGCAGGTCGCCAAACGCATCAATGCGCCGGTCGCGGAAGAATGGCCAGTGAGTCCTGGCGGTGTTGATCAGCGACAAATCGCACGAAACAACCACATTCGCTTCTCCGTCGTGGGTAGCCTGCGAAACGACATTGCCGTAAGGATCGGCCAGAAAACTGCCGCCCCAGAATTGAATTTCTCCCTCAATTCCCACTCGATTCGGCGCACCGACAAACAGTCCGTTAGCAATAGCGTGGCTTCGCATTATTGTTTGCCATGCGGAGTATTGACTCGCGCCGTAAACTTCGCGCTCACCGGGAATCCAGCCGATCGCGGTGGGATAGAAGAGCAGTTCAGCACCTTGCATCGCGGTCAGGCGAGCCGCCTCGGGATACCATTGATCCCAGCAGATACAAACGCCGACTTTGGCATACTTCGTTTTGAAGGCCAGAAACCCCAGGTCACCCGGCGTGAAATAGAACTTCTCGTAGTACAACGGGTCGTCCGGAATGTGCATCTTGCGGTACATCCCGGCGATGGATCCGTCAGCGTCCAGCACGACTGCAGAGTTGTGATACAAGCCCGGGGCTCGCTTTTCAAAAAGCGGTACCACGATCACGGCATGGCATTCTTTCGCAATTTTCTGCAAGGCCTGCGTGGTTGGTCCGGGGATTGGTTCGGCCAGTTCAAACCGTGAATGATCTTCGGCCTGGCATGGATATTGTGTATGGAACACTTCCTGCAGGCACACCACCTGAGCACCGTCAACGGCGGCTTCACGAATCTTTATGATAGAACGTTCCAGATTCTTGAGCGGATCTGTGCCGCAGGTCATCTGGACAAGTCCAACCCGCACTTCAGACTTCTTCGTCATTACTCTTCAAACCCGATCGCAATGTTGATACCAATACCCGCACCTGACTAAAACAGTTCGGTGCAGTGTAGTGAGACAGCGTCGCTTTGTCTGAGCCGCAAGGCGCTAGCTGCGGGTGTTTTCCTCTGTTTTCATTCGTTTGACCCGACTCCAAGAGGAGGCTGGGTAAGCGGTACCTCCTCTTAGAGTCGGGTTAAAACGGAAGCGATCCCGGCTGAGACAAGGGACTCCTGACAAGCTTGGCACATGGAAGCTCGGAGGGCTGACGCCCTGCCGCTCGCCCTGGTTGCAAACTGCGTTACTGTTTGGCCGTGCCAGGTTTGTTCCAAAGAGTCAGCTTTACCTTCATACCTTTTTCCAATGGCGTGCCAGCGGGTGGATCCTGAGACTTGACCTTGTAGATGTCATCCTCATTTTTGGCAGGGGGCCCGGGTTCTAGAAGAATGTCACTTGCTTCCGGATCGCCTTTAATTCGTTTTAAATCCTGTCGTTCGAGTTGAATGACAGCGTCCGTATGTGCCATGCCGACAACATTCACCAACGCTGGCGGGCCCGATTTTTGCTCCATTGAACGCTTTGACAGGGGTACAGAATCTTCATTCGCACCGCTGTTGTCGGCCGTCTGAGGCTCGCCACCGTCGCTGACGTTGACGTTGAAACCTCGCAGATCAGGAGTGAAGCGAGTCTTCGGGTCCTGCTTGTCGAAGAGACTGTCGAGGAATTTGTTTTCATTTACCTTTAAATTCTCAAAGGTATAAACAGTGATCTTTGTTCCAGCCGGGTCAACCAACTGAACTGCTCTCGGAAGAAAAGTTTTTAGATCCAGAATGACATCCGCACTCGCCCAACTGGCAGCGTCCTGAGGTAGTCGAGGCAAAATGTGGAGCGATGCGGTTCCAGATTTTGGATCGATCGGACGTATCAATGACATTTCGAATCGTCGTTTCGCTTTTTCCGGTGGCATGCCAAACAGGAACGGCAGCGGGCTGTCCATGATGTTCTTGCCCTGCATGTCCGCTGGCAATTGCGCGACCCGTGCTTGCTTCTTTGCCACATCGAGTTCGTAAACTCTCGAACCGTCGCACGACCAGCTTTCTTCCTGGTCGGATTTCAGTTCAAACGGCGTACCATCTTTACGTTTCTTGGTCCGCGCTTCACCGGTCTCTCGCTGCTGGAGCATCAATTTAGTGATCTCAACAGGCGTGATGTTGATGCGGCCTTTGTCCGGAGTCTCGTAATAGAATCGGCCCTGTGAGAGCTTTTCAACTTCATACACGAGGTCGTACACACGTCGCAGGTGATCGCCTTCCAGACGTTCGATTTTTTGGCTGGAAGCAGCCCAGTCGGTCAGCAGGCGTTCAAGCTCCGGCGACAGCGGCTTGACGTTCTGGTTCAGGTGGTCATTTTTGAGCTGCAGTTGCGCCTGGGCTGGCGGATCGTCCGTTTGCGTCCGGGAAACCGGCGCTACGGGGCGTCTGACAGGCGGCTTGGTTTGCGCCTGTAGTGCAGAGGAATGAAAGTAGACAGTAATGACGGTAATGGCAGCGATGAAGCGCACCATCGGACTCCTTCCGATGAGAGTACATATCTGCTTCGACGAGCAGAATCGTTGTCAAACACGCTGACTGAGATTGACTTCAAGCCACCGGCTTCCTGCCGAAGACCTTTCGTCCGGAACTTCATTACCGACAAATCGAAATCTGACCGTGTGAAAATCCGACTCAGTGAGGACGGCCTTATAGCGGTTTCCGCGATAAGGCTCCAGACCTGTTTTGTCCAATTTCTC
>JAYVNW010001055.1:0-3230 GCA_043758225.1 Candidatus Kuenenia sp.
GTCCAGAGACCGGAATTACACCGGAACCAAGACTATCGACACGGGCAAGAATGGATTTCCCGGACGCTTACTCTGGCATTGAAGAACGCCGCAGACAAACTCAATGGCTTGCACGGAACCTGGAAACAACCATGGGGTAAGGCTCATCTTCTGCAGCGAGCGGCGAATCAGCCGGATGTGCAGCACGCGGGAATCGGCTTGAATCCGTTTCAGAAACACCTGCCATGTCCCGGCACTCCAGGGCCATTGGGAATCATCTTTACGGTGTATTCGTCACCGGAAATTCCCATCCTGCGGCCGCAGCGATTCGCGGTGGTGGGAGCATCATACATGGCCGTCACAGAGTTTGCTCCGACAGTCACGGCTCACAGCGTGATGCCTTTTGGAACCAGCGGCCGCCGTTCATCGCCGCATTTCTTTGATCAGGCAGAGTTATACTCAACCAGCAGATTCAAGCCAGCATGGTTTAGTAATGACGACGTTGAACAACATGCGGTCTCGATGTTGAAACTTCAACGATTAAAGATCGCGGCCGAGACAGATTGATCTGAGCAAGATATTCTTCAGACCAGTTCATGAATCGGCTTATTACCCGGATCCACAAGGTACTGCGGCACGCCGGCCAGATCGAAGATGCGAGTATTCTGCGCATCGATGCCAGCACACTCGTACAACGTGGCAAAAACCTCCTGAAAGGTTACAGGTCGAAGTTGCGGCTGCTCACCGTAGCGATTCGTTGAACCGATCACCTGACCCGTTCGCATTCCACCACCAGCCATCACAGCAGTGTTTGCCTGCGGCCAGTGATCGCGGCTGTTGTTACTGTTGATCTTTGGAGTCCGACCGAATTCACCCCAGACGACGATCGAAACGTCGTGATCCATTCCCCGTTCGTGAAGGTCAGTCACAAGCGCCGCCAGACCTTGATCGAGCCGCGGACATTCTTCTCGGCACTTTGGAAAATTCATCCCATCGCCGCCGTGCCAGTCCCAACGACTGAAGTTCAGCGAAACGAACCTGGCGCCAGCTTCGACAAGGCGCCGAGCGATACACAGATTTTCGACCATTGGTGGCGCGCCATCGCGTTGAAAAGCTTGACTGCTTTCACCATACCGAGCAACAATGCGAGGATCTTCTTTTGACAGATCCAGTGCATCGACAAGTCGTGAGGTTGTCAGAATCCCCATGGCTTGTTGCGCGTAGACATCAAGGCTTTCCATCTGTCCGCGTTGATCGGCGTCCCGTCGAAAGCGATCAAGTGACTTCATAAGGCTGGTACGATCCTGCAATTTCTCAAGAGTCACGCCGTTCAAAGTCATGTTGTCAGGTTTGCTTCGAGCTTCACGACCAACAAGATTAAACGGCGCATGCGCGACGCCAAGGAAGCCGCCGGTCCCCGATTCGCCCCATGTTCGATTACCAGTCTGATACATCAGAGCGACGTTCGCTGGAATCGCCGGAGTAACTTGCCCCGCAACCCTGGAAACCCACGCGCCACCGGACGGCCAGCCACCAGGTGGCTGTCGACTGCCTTTGCGGCGGCCCGTCATACATTGATACGCATCGTGAGCTCCATCAGAATCCGACAGCGAACGAACAAGGACAAACTTGTCCATCATCGCAGCCATGCGAGGAAACAACTCACTGACGTGGATGCCTGGCACATTGGTTGCAATCGTACTGAACTCGCCACGAATTTCGACTGGCGCTTCAGGTTTTGGATCCCACATGTCAATGTGAGGCGGTCCACCTGGCAGATAGATATTGATGATGGCTTTGTGTGACCGACCAGAATTCGTTTCTGATTCAGCTCGCAGCGCCTGAGAAAGGCTGATCCCACCAAGCGCCATGCCACCGATGGTTAGAAAGTTGCGACGGGAAACTCCGTCGCAGAAAGCGCGCTGCGAAGAAATGGATCGTCCAGGAATCGTGAACATGGAGGACACCGTGGCGGGAAGAAGTTGAGGCGGGAATGAAGATCCACTCGCTGGACATTCAATCAAATTGGCGTGTCAGCAAACACACTCAGTCTAACGCAATCGGCAATCTATGGTCAACAATTACATAGAATCCGGCTCACAAAGGCAGAATTGACAGCGGAGCAATTTTCGTGGGCTTGAGGCCCAGTCATTCTTTTACGGTGGTTTCCCGAACGCTGTAGCTATCCGAATTACGAGCGGTATTTGCAACGATGAGTTCTGCAAGCAATCCCAGAGACAAAGCTTGACCCCCTAGCAACGATGCGGCGATTGAGTAGGCGAGCAGCGGACGGTTGCCGATTGGCTTGGGGGCCGCAATATATCCCGTCTGATTAGCGATCCAGATAAGACTCAAATATGTAAGACCCAGCATTCCGATCGTGAAAAACCCAAGTCCGACGCTTCCCATGGCATGGAGTGGGCTGCGACCAAATCCAGTTAGGAATGTGACCGTCATCAGGTCGAGCAGTCCGCGAAGAAAACGCCGCACGCCATACTTTGAATGACCATGCTGCCGTGGACGATGATTCACTGCAACTTCTGCTACTTTGAATCCGCGGGCGTGAGCGAGCACCGGAATGAAGCGATGCAGTTCCCCATAGATTTGAATTTCACGAGCGACTTCAGAGCGAAAGAGTTTTAGGCCGCAATTGTGATCGTGCAGTTTGAGTCCTGACATTGCTCCGACCATCCAATTGAAGACCTTGCTGGGATAGACTTTGTGCCACGGATCCAGACGCCGCTCTTTCCACCCGTTCACGACATCGTACCCAGCGTTGATCTGTTTCAGCAGCTCGGGAAACTCTGCGGGATCGTCCTGTAAATCGGCATCCAGCATCAGGATAAGTTCTCCAGTGGCAATCTTTATTCCGGCGGTCAGAGCAGCGGCTTTGCCAAAGTTTCGTCGAAGTCGAATTCCTGAAACAAGAACGCGATTCTCCGATGAAGCAACAGTGGACGCAGCCTGAGACAACTCCGCAATTAATCGCCATGAATCATCCGTAGAGCCATCATCTACAAGAATGATTTCGAAGCTCGCAACTGAGCGCCCAATGCCGACTTTCAGTTCATCAATCAGTTGAACCAGACTTTCCTGTTCGTTAAAGACTGGCACTACAACCGAGAGGACCGAACGGCTGGTTGGAAAAGAGTCGTCATGGCTCATTGATAAATGGCAATTCGTATGCTTCGTTATGGCGTTTCAGGTAACAGCTGAATGTGTCCTGCACAATGCTTGCACACAACTTTGTG
>JAYVNW010001056.1:0-6459 GCA_043758225.1 Candidatus Kuenenia sp.
TCGTGCTGCTTGCCATTCTTCCATGCACCGTTCCCCTGATTCTCTGCGAACGAATCGACAATCAGAATCACTTCCGTAGATCCCGGAAAACGCGACACAACATTCCGGACGCGCTGAATGTCATCTTTGGAATGCATTCCTTTTTCAAACTTGATGGCCACTTGAGCAGTAAACTCTTTGTCAGCCTGGTCGAGCGTATAAATTCGATTCACCACAAGATTTGGTTCGCGGCTGCGGCGATCGACTTTGCCAGCCACAATGATCACGTTTTCAGTTTTGATCAATTCTTCATAGCGTGCGTAGTCTTCCGGCCATGCGATGCAGCGGATGATGCCTGTGGAATCTTCAAGGTCGAAATTCGCATAACGGTTGTGCCCATTGCGGCTGTTTTTTTTTGCTGTCGCCAGTTTGATCGATGAAATCATGCCTCCAACCGTCACCTGCACGCCGTCTTCCATTTCGGCGATTTCCGAATTGTGGTTGGCCACATAACGCTCAATCCGTTTGGCGTGCTGAGTCAACGGATGTGACGTGAGATAGAATCCGATCGTTTCTTTCTCCCACGCCAGCTTCTGCGACGGTGTCCAATCGGGAACGTCAGGCAGACTCATCGCCATGGGAACGCCGGCGTCATCGATATCGTCATCGTCGCCGCCAAACAGGCTTTTCTGCCCGCGAGCTTTGTCTTTTTGCCGCGACAAAGCTGACTGTACTGCACGTTCGACAATCGCGGATTGTTGTGCTCGAGTCCCTGGCAGACAATCCAACGCGCCGGCTTTGATCAGAGTTTCGAGATTGCCCTTGGTCAACACTTTGGGATCGACGCGCTCCGTCAGATTGAAGATATCTTTGAACGGACCATGCGCCGTTCTTTCATCGACAATGGCCTGCATCACGTTCTGACCAACACCTTTGATCGCGGCCAATCCGAATGTGATCTTTTCGCCAAACACACTGAAATCGACATCCGACTGATTGATGTTCGGCCCCACGACTTCGATTTTCATGCGCCGAGCGTCATCAACGTGTTCGCTGATGCGTTCGGTGCTCTCCATTTCACAGCTCAGAAGTGCGGCCATAAATTCGACCGGATAATGCGCCTTCAAGTAGGCTGTTTCATAAGCGATCAAACCGTACGCCGTGGAATGCGATTTGTTGAAGCCGTAGCCCGCGAACGCGACAATCAGATTCCACAACTCCTGAGCCACCTGTTCGGAAATTCCATTCGTGACGGCTCCTGCGATGTATTCTTCGTGGAAGCTGTTAATGATCTCATGGCTCTTCTTGCTGATCGCCTTAATGCACTTGTACGACTTTGACAGTTCGATGTTGCCGACGCGGTTCAGAATCCGCATCACCTGTTCCTGATAAACCATCACGCCGTAAGTTTCAGCCAGAACTTCGTCCACCACCGGATGCACTTTACGCGGCGGCTTGCGACCGTGCTTCACATCGACGTATTCCATCACCATCCCGCCTTCCAGCGGACCGGGACGGTACAAGGCCGACGTCGCGATGATGTCAGCGAAGCAGTCGGGCTTCATCTTTGTGAGCAGGTCTCGCATCCCGCCGGATTCCAACTGGAAGACGCCCTTCGTTTCTCCGCGCTGTAAAAGAGCGAATGTGTCTTCGTCTTCCAGGTGCGCCTTGACGTATTCGAGATCAAAATCGGGATGATTTCGTTTTACGTTAAGGACGGCCTTATCAAGAATCGTCAGATTACGCAGGCCCAGAAAGTCCATCTTCAGCAGGCCGACCTTTTCAACCGTCGGGCCGTCCCACTGAGTGATAATGTCTTCCTTGCCGGTGATTGTCTGCAGCGGCAGCACGGTATCGAGCGGCACGTCGGCGATTACAACTCCTGCCGCGTGAGTTCCAGCACTGCGAGCGAGTCCTTCAACAGCAATCGCATAGTCCAGCACCTCACGCACGATGGGATCTGTGTCGTACGCGGCCTTCAATTCGGGACTTTCTGTGAGCGCGGTTTCCAATTTGATGTTCAGCGTGTCAGGGATCATCTTCGCCAGTTCGTTGACTCGCGCAATGGGAACATTGAGCGCGCGGGCGACGTCACGGATGGCGTTTTTGGCTTTCAGCGTCCCGAAAGTGCCGATCTGAGCGACGTTGCGTTCGCCATATTTCTGCTTCGTATAATCGATCACCATCTGTCGACGATCGCGGCAGAAGTCGATATCGATATCTGGCGGTTCGGTTCGGCTGGGGTCGAGAAAACGTTCGAACAGCAGGTCATATTTCAGCGGGCAGACGTCGCCGAGTCGCAACAAATACGCCACGATGGCTCCGCAGGCTGAACCTCTTGCTCCGCATGGAATCCCATTACGGCGTGAGAATTCCACGAAGTCCCATACGATGAGAAAATAGCTCGCGTAGCCCTTCGATTCGATGACGCTGAGTTCATATTCCAGCCGCTTCCAATGGCGTTCCGTCAGCTCTTCGCCGTAGCGTTCGTGCATTCGCTGATTGCACAGGTCTTTCAGGAAATCGATGTCCGTTTGCTGATTCGGTGGACGAAAGACGGGATACAGCTTGCGTTCGCCAAGTTGTATATCAACCCGATCTGCAATCTCCTGCGACCGGGCGACGGCGTGATCAAGTCCCGGAAAGCATGCGTACATTTCATCGGGCGTGCAGACGAACAAACCGTCGTGCTCCATCCGCATGCGTTTTTCGTCGTCACGTGTCGTGCGAGTGTTGACGCACAGCATCACATCCTGAACTTTGGCATCTGACTTGTGCAGATAGTGGGCGTCGTTTGTCGCGACGAGCGGCAGACCGACGCGATTCGCCAGATCCACCGTCAGATCCATGCAGTCTTTCTGAATCTGGAAGCCGGCATTCTGGATCTCCATATAGAAACGGTCGCCGAAGACGCGCGAGTACCACTCGACAAGTTGCTTTGCATGATCATTGTCTTCGGCCAGCAACAGACGGGACAGCTCGGACGACGCACACCCGGACAGGCAAATGATGCCTTCATTGCACTCTTCCAGAATTTCGCGGTCGATGCGAGGCTTGTAATAGAAGCCTTCAAGATAGGCTGTCGATGACAACTTAATCAGATTGTCAAAGCCCTTGCGATTCATCGCGAGCAGCGTCAGATGCGACGACGCTTCCTTCTGTCGGCTGGATGTGCGGTCTGATCGCCGGCCCGGTGCGACGTAGGCTTCGTATCCCAGAATCGGTTTGACGCCACCCTTTTTGCAGCCGTTATAGAATTCAATCGCGCCGTAGAGATTGCCGTGATCGGTAATCGCCACGGAATTCATACCGCTGGCTTTGACGTGCTTGACCAGTTCCGGGATGCGATTCACACCGTCCAGCAAACTGTAATGCGTGTGGCAGTGCAAATGTGCGAATGGCCGAACAATCGGCGTGTCAGGTGTAGCAATTTCCGGGGCTTTGTCGGCCATGATCGTCGGTCCGTCGCGTGCAGATATGACTCAAAATCAGAGAGGATTCGAATTATATCAACGCGACGCAACATGTAACATCGTCTCTACTGCACACGCGATGAATTATCCACGTGTCCCAAATCGCCGGAGAAATTCCGGTAATAGTCTGGAAGGTTTGACTTTGTCTCGCACAGAATTTTCAGGATCGCCTTTCGATCGGCAGGTGACAGTTGAAACTACCCTTTTTCGTCCTTATTTTTTCCAACTCAATTCATCGCCGTTTGATTGATGGCATGTATCAGGACAGACTCGTGGGCAGAAGGGGACCGATTACAAGAACGGAAGTGCCTCGGGCGGAATCTGCGCCTTGTTGTCGTCCGAAGAGCCGATAGAAATTCGGCTTTGGCGTGGGAAATTCTTTTGCCAGTTTCGCGCAAAACATGGCCCCTGCTCTTGTTTCTCATCACAGCACCTCATGTCGCCCGCACTGGACAAAACGCAGACACCAACACCGACAACTCGGCTGATTTGGCTGAGGCATCCTGTCTGTGAAGGATAGTTTGAGTTTTTCGAAATGGAGTTTGAGTTTTGGGAATTGTGTGCGTACGATTGATCTGTTGGGGTTCCCTTCGCGAGTGATGCTGCATGAGTGAGAAGTTGAAATGAGTCATCTTTGGAGTGGTTGGTTCGCACGGATTCAGCGGCAAGCCCTTGGAGCGTCACGGAAGCCCGCTCGAAAATCCAGGCGTGGATTGACTCTGGAGGCTTTGGAAGCGAGAACGCTGCTCGCGGCCACTTTTGCTCCGAATGAACTCCTTATTCAGTTCAATCCCGGCGTTACCGAAGGAGCCAAGGCGGCTGCATTGGATGTCGTCTCGGCGGCCAGAAAAGACAACATACACACGCCGGTGATGGCTGCGGTCGGTGCGGGTGAACTCGACTTGGTGACTCTGCCGCAGGGTTGGACCGTGAACAGTGCGATCACGATGCTTAAGAATAATCCTGCTATCGCGTATGCCGAACCCAATTGGGTTTTCACCGCGCAAGCGACGTCTAACGACCCGTATTATACGAACGGCAATCTCTGGGGCATGTACGGCGACGCGACCAGTCCCACGAATGCGTTTGGCAGCCAAGCCGGCGAAGCGTGGGCCAGCGGCAATGTAGGAAGTTCGTCCGTCGTGGTCGGCATCATTGATGAGGGCATCGACTACACCCATCCTGACCTGGCCGCCAACATCTGGACGAATCCCGGCGAGATCGCGGGCAATGGAATCGACGATGACATTAATGGCTACATCGACGACATCCACGGTTGGGACTTCTATCACAATGACAATACAATTTTCGATGGGACCACGTCAGACAGCGTCGATCGTCACGGCACGCACGTCGCCGGCACAATCGGTGGCGTCGGCGGCAATGGACAGGGAGTTGCGGGCGTCGCCTGGAACGTGACCATGATCTCGGCGAAGTTTCTCGGTCCCACCGGCGGCTACCTCTCGGACGCAGTCAAGGCTCTCGACTATTTGACTAACCTCAAGACGAAGTACGGAGTCAACATCGTCGCCAGCAACAATTCTTGGGGCGGCGGCGGCTATTCCTCGACTATGCAAAGCGCGATCACCCGTGCGGCGAATGCGGGAATACTGTTCATCGCGGCGGCCGGCAACAATGGCACGAACAACGATACCACGGCCAATTATCCGTCAAATTACGACACGACCGCCGGAGCCGGTTACGACAGCGTGATCGCGGTCGCGGCGATCGACATATCCGGCAATTTGGCGTCGTTCTCCAATTACGGAGCCACAACCGTCGATCTGGGAGCGCCTGGCGTGGGCATCTACTCGACGCTGCCGTTCAACAGTTACGGCAGTTACAGCGGCACGTCGATGGCCACCCCTCATGTCACTGGTGCCGCAGCTTTGTACTTGGCGTCACACCCCGGCTCAACTGCGAACGCGATCAGGACCGCGATTCTTGGTTCCGCTCAGGCGACCCTCACCGCTTCTCTGTCAGGCAGGACCGTCACCGGAGGGCGGCTCGACGTCAGTGCCAAGCCGTTCGTCAAACCGTCGCTCGCGATCAAGGACGTGACACTCAACGAAGGCAACAGCGGGACCACGGCATTCACCTTTACCGTCACCCTGTCCTCGCCGAGCACTGAAACGGTCACGGTTGGCTACGGGACTGCGGATGGAACCGCGCTTCAGAGCAGCGACTATATATCGACTTCAGGCACGCTGACCTTCGCTCCCGGCGTGACCAGCCAAACGATCACGGTAGCGGTCAACGGTGATATAACGGTTGAGCCGAATGAGACGTTCACCGTCAATCTCACGAGCGCCAGCAGCAATGCCACCATCGCTGACGGCCAAGGCTTGGCGACGATTCTCAACGACGACGTCTCGACGCTTCCGTCGCTGTCCATTAACAGTATCTCGGCGAATGAGGGCAATCGTGGCCAAACCAATTTTACGTTTACCGTGAGCCTCTCGGCGGCCAGCAGCCAGACCATCAACGTCCAATACGCCACGAAAGATGGCTCGGCTTTGACGGGAAGCGATTACAAGGCCGCCAGCGGCACGCTTAGTTTTAGTCCCGGCGTGACCAGCACAACGATTACCATCTTTGTTTACGGCGACAAAACCTATGAGGCGAACGAAACTTTTTTTCTGAATCTGAGCAATCCCACGAATGCCACTTTAGCAACCGTACAGGGGACCGGCACGATCCTCAATGACGACGCAGCACCGGTCGCCCTGACGGTCGCGAGCGTGGGGGGCAGTGTTTCAGTAAATCCGAGTGCATCGTTGATCGACGCTTTGTTCTCGTCGCTCGATGATGACCTCCTGGGGGTCACCGTCGCGTGGTCGAGGCGAAGATAAGAGCAGAACGCAGCCAATACTGTTCGGCACGGATGTTGCCTGCATGACGATGGTGAGTGACGCTGAGTTAATTTGCGACTCACGCGACGCAGAAACATGGCTGCGGCGAGGCTAGGAGTTCGCTGGGACGAGGCGTCTGTTTTTCCGAGCGTGCA
>JAYVNW010001057.1:0-7850 GCA_043758225.1 Candidatus Kuenenia sp.
AGCAACGAAATCATTCGCGACGAACTCATGCGTCGCGCGGATCTTGCCGTCAATGAAGACAGACTTACCGAAACAGCATGGCACCTGTTGCTGCAGGCCCGTCGATGTGAAGACAAACGCCGTCTGGCGATCGCAAATTCCGGTGATGCCGCCAAAAATGATGCACTGCCGCAGTCACATCATGAGTTTGATGAACGGCATAACTCACTTGTCGATCGGTTCATGAATCAACTGGCGATCGCAGCGTCGCAGAAAGGTCATCCGATGCGGCCACACCCTGCGGCGGTGAATCTGCTGGCCGTTGTGAAGAGCGAACTGTTTCCAAACGGTGCGGATGATTTGTTACCAACTCCGCACGAAGTACTGGCGCAGCAATGGCTGCAATGGCAGGATACGACGTATTCGGCCGTACCGATCCATCCCGTTGAGGGAAGCATGATGCCTCAGTCGAACGAAGCGAAACTCACGTTGCGTTACCACGAAGATCCGTTCCTCAGCGCATGGCGATGGTCGACATTTCGGGAAAATTCGGTACTGGCGATCCGGTCGCTGCTTCAGCCGAATGAACCCATATGTACGATCGAAGGTGGAATGTTTGACGCTCTTTCTCTGGGCAGTGCGGGATCTGTCGTGCGATTCGGAAGCGTCGTGCTCGTTCAGAATTCGATGGGTCTTTCGGCGGTCTCAATTGTTGATCAGCGTGTGTTATGGAGTCGCAGGATTCCGAATCAGTCGTCTCGAGTCATGTGGCAGTTGATGGCTCAGATGCATCTGTTCAACCGGTTCTTCACCTCATTGCCGGCGTGGCAGGAGGTTTACGGGCGAGATCTGCGGATCAGTGGTGGCAGTCATCGCTGGATCTGCATCCAGACGCAGACAGGGGTTGAAATGATCGATCTGTTGACTGGCCAGAATCTCTGGTCGCTACAGAATCCGCCCGACAATCGGCACGTCTTCGCGACTGACTCATGTGTATTTGTCAGCAAGTCACCAACTTCGTCATCGGCCAACGATGAGGCAGCCCTGAGTTGTCTGCGCCGGATTGACGGCGAGGAACAGAATTCGGCGATCACGCATGATGCATTGCGACAGACTATCGTGACGACTGGCAATCAACTTGTCGTTTGGGAACATCCGGTTCGGCCAGGTGATTCCGTCCGGTTGAACTGGACAGACGCGGATACCGGTGAAGTGCGCAGCTTTTTGGAATTAAAGGATATGATGAAATGCCAGTTTATGGATATCCGTACGCTGGCGGCAGTCTCAAAAAAAGGTGTGTTTGAAATCATTGATCTGGTGACTGCTGAGAGAAAACTCGTCCAGCTTGCCGCAACTGAAGAGAGTGATGCCGTAAATGAAATGATGGAAGACTTTTACTCCAAAGCCATTATCATTGCTGATCCTTTAAACTACTACGTGTTTGCACTTCCAGGTGGTCAAGGAGGACCAGTTCAGATCATGCTCGGTTCGATCGGTGATCTATATCCAATTGCCAGTGAACTCACGGCGATTGATCGGGTAACAGGCAAGACTCGCTGGATATTGACTACAGATGACAACACAAACGCATTGTTCGACATGACGGGCGATCCGGTGCTGCTGCTGATAAATTTCTCCGCTCGAAAAAAATTGGCGAACGTTCCCGGCGGCATCGTGATCCCTGGCCTCGCGCTTCCAAATCAGAATCAGAGTTTGGTAACAGCCTACTCCAGAATCAGTGGCGATAAACTATTCCAGCACAATGTTATGACTCGTTTTCCAGGTATGAATCTGGATTTCAAGGTGACACCACAGAAGCATCTGGACCTGCGAGCTTTTGGCAGTCGCATTCGTTTTGTGCCCCAGGCATCGCAGCAGCCCTGAACATCAAATCGCGTTCGCAGGACAAGTTTCCGAACCCATTCCGCACAGGAATCGGACGTTGGGTCTGGTCAGGACGGAACTGCAGTTCCGTCCTGCATTTTTTTAAAACTCCGCTTTTCTGCTCAAAAAACCGCTGTTTCCTCATAATTCCTTCAAATATTTGCAGTTTGCCGGGTTTTCGTCGGGATTCGGCAAGGGACAGGTTCTTGTGGGGTTGAAGTCCGCTGCGCGTTTGCTGTAGTACGCACACGTACGCGGTGCGTGCAGAAAACTTGCCGAAACAGAACATCGACAACGCGGTTATTACGGCAGGTTACAGAGACTGTGAAATTAAAATATCAGGATTTCGGATCATCCGCATGCAGCGCATTTTCATCTCAGGGATTGGTGTCGTCAGTTGTCTTGGAAACGACCGGCAGACGTTTTGGAAGAATCTCAAAACATCGCAGTGTGGTATTGACCGCCTGACCGAACACGACATTCGTGACATGGAAGTTGTCATCGGTGGCGAAGTCAGGAACATCGACGCCGCGCGTATCAACCTCAATGATCTGGTCTCAACCCGCAAAATGGACCGCGCGAGTCAGTTCGCTGTCCATGCCGCCTACGAAGCGCTGGAAGATGCGGGCTTGCCGACGGTTGATATTGGCGAAAATGCCGCAGTCATCATTGGTGCAGGTCTGGCGGGTCTCGAAACTTATGAAACTCAAATGGAGAAACTACTGACCAAAGGCCCTTCGCGAGTCAGCCCGTTCACGATCCCGATGCTGATGCCGAATGCACCTCCAGGAAATATCAGTCTGGCGTTTGGAGTGCGCGGCACCTGCTACACCACCAGCAGCGCGTGTTCATCATCTGGTCACGCGATGATCGATGCGATGGAATACCTGCGTCGCGGAGATGCGGACTTTGTGATCACTGGCGGTACAGAGGCGTCGTTGACTCGACTGGGGATTTCATCGTTCGTCAACATGAAGGCGATGAACAAAACCATGAATGAGCGGCCTAAAGAATCCATGCGGCCGTTCGATGCCGATCGTGGAGGTTTCATCATGGCCGAGGGCGCGTCGGTTTTGATTTTTGAAACGGAAGATCATTTGCGAAGACGTGGCGGCAAAGCCTGGGCGGAAGTGCTTTCAGGTCGTTCGACCACCGATGCTTATCATCTTGTGCAGCCGGATCCGGAAGGGCGCCAGGCCACCAAGGCGATCAATTCTGCTTTACAGAAAGCCGGTCTGAATCCCGCTGAGATCGCTGATGATGTCTACGTCAACGCTCACGGAACAAGTACTATCTACAACGATTCGATGGAAACTGTGGCATTGAAAACCGTCTTTGGTGCTGACGCACGTCGGCTGCATATCAGTTCTACAAAGAGTATGCTGGGCCATATGATCGGTGCGGCCTGTGCCATCGAAATGTCGGCATGTGCCCTGGCCTTGACGACGGGGATTTTGCCACCAACAATCAACTATGAAACACCCGATCCTGCCTGCGACCTGAACTACATTCCAAACAAGGCAATTCAGAAACAGGTTAAATACGCCATCAACAACAGCTTTGGGTTTGGTGGTCATAACGTCTCACTCGTTGTGGCACGCGTTGAAGATCCAACGCTGATGCGAAGCGGTGACGGAATTTGAATTCGATACCTGCAACAAAGCCCTAACTGTGACTGCCGTCGCCGTACGGTCGCTACGAGCGCATTTGTTGCCCGACATAATCGCGAAAATCTAACATCTGCCGCTTTGGCTGCTTCGTTCATCGATACATGGATTACGGAATATGGAGTGGCGATCGCCCATCTTCTGGATTCTTTGTGTTGCTCTACTGATGATGGCAATTGCAGGCATCCGCGCAGCGACGTGCGGTGCAGGATGGCGTGCATGGATCTGCTATCAGATCGCTGTGGTTCACGGACTACTCTTTGCACGCTGCACGACAGTCAACGCGTGTCCATTTCCGGAATCCGGACCGGCGATTATCGTGGCAAATCATACCAGTCCCGTCGATCCTGTTCTGGTCTGGCATCGACACTTCGCTGGTTTCAAAAAACCGCGTTTGCGAGTCATCGGCTTTTTGATGGCCCGCGAATTCTATGAATTACGCGGTGTGATCAATTGGGTCTGTCGAGCGATGGAAAGTATTCCCGTCGAACGCAGTGGCCGGGATATGAAACCCATTCGTAGAGCCCTGAAGCGGCTGGAGGCCGGTCATCTGCTGGGACTATTTCCTGAAGGCCGATTGAACGTGGAGAGTCCTGACCAGCGTCTTCTGCATGGTGGCAGCGGCGTTGCGTGGCTGGCAATCAAGTCGAAAGTTCCCGTGATTCCTGTTTTTATTCGAAACTCGCCGCGAGCAAAGTCCATGATTGCAGCGTTCTTCAAAAGGACACACGCGACATTGATCTACGGTGAACCGATTGATCTGTCGGCATGGTACGACAAAAAGCCGAGGCAGTCTGAGCTGCAGGAGGTTTCGGATTTGATCATGATGAAACTCGCGCAGCTTGGCGGTGTAGAATTCACGCCAACTGCGGAAGTGGAATCTGACAGACGTTAATTGCATGGATTTCACAAGGTAAGCGGCAACAACAGACTCACCGAACCCAATTGATCTGAGCTTGAGGCGCTAGCCGATTTTTTTGTCGATATCGGCTAGCGTCTCAGGCTCATCGGGGACTTTTCATACTGCTGCTCGACTCAGAAATAGTCCGTGCCACTTCCGCCCTCTACATGCGACCTCATTGACACATGCCACTGCAGCGTTGCAAATCGGCAATAACTGCCGGACACATCAACGCGACGGCAGATCGGCACAACTGGTTCCAGATGCGGTCAATATTTGATCAGCGTCGAGCACAACCGCGAAGCCGCGGAACGCAAACTGCGATGGACCCGCAGACACATTGCAGATATCACAACGCTGACAAAAGCATTCAATAACACAGCATCGCGCATTCATGCGCTGTGTTCGATGATCGAAATTGCAGGCTCGCTACAGGAAGTCGCTAGTGTCAGCAAACAATTCTCCGAATGAAACTTCTTCTTTCGATACCGCCCTGGTGCGTGCTGAGAGAGTCCAAAAGAGATCCGTCACCACTCTTGGAATGATGCTCGGTCTTGCTGCGACGGTTGTCTTCTACGTCGTGGCTCCCATGATCGCTCGGTATTTTCCCGGCTGGCCTGAGTTTGTTCAGCGCTATTTTTGCGGTCACCCGATTGAATATGTGACATCTGGTTTGTTTTTTGTCGGCATGGGTATTCTACTCGTCAAATGGCAGCAGCTTCCGACCGAACGCATGGTCATTTCCAGCGTCAAGTCACTGGCATTGACTGCTGACTGGACCAGCGAAGATCACGCAACCGGTGCCGTGCAGACATTGAATGCATGGCAAGCCGCTTCGCATCATGAATCATGGCGATCATCGGCCATGTGGAATCGCGTGCAGGACGTGTTGCATTACGTGAACGCGGGCAGAAACGGTGGTCTGGAAGATCATCTGAAATATCTGGCGGATCTCTCTGTCGATCGTCTTATTCAGAGCTATTCACTGATCCGAACAGTCACCTGGGCCGTTCCGATCATGGGTTTTCTTGGTACCGTAATCGGCATCACGATGGCGATCGCCAACGTCACGCCCGAGCAACTGGATTCATCGCTGCCGGAAGTGACTGCGGGCCTTGCCGTGGCGTTTGATACGACAGCGCAGGCGTTGACGATGTCGATGCTGCTGGTGTTTGCGACGTTTCTGGTGGAACGTGACGAACAGGCAATCATGAATGACGTGGAACAATTCGGTATAGATTCGCTGGTACCGTATTTGAGTGCCAGTGAAAAGAGCGCAAACACTGCGGAAACGATGACCGGATTGCCAGCGCTGGCGAACTGGACGACAGAAATACTTTCGCAGCAAACGGATTCCTGGCAGCGACATCTCGCGGCGATGCAATCTGGCTGGGCTGAAACTCTGTCCGGCCAAACGGATTCATTGGCTCAGGCATTGACGGACGAAACCGCAACAACGCTGAAGTCCCATCGCGACGCCGCAGACAGTGCACGCGATCAATACGCGGCGACGCTGCAGCAGAGTTCGCAAATGTTTGTACAGCAAATGCAGCAGACAATGATGACCTTCATCGATCGCGTTGACTTATGGCAAAATGCTATGCGGGAAAGTTCCATTGCGGCGGCGGGACAGGCAGAAGAACTGCATCGACTGGGGCGCACAATGCTGCAATTGACGGAAGCAGAGCAGAAACTTGCTCAGCTTCAGCAGAGCCTGAATGACAACCTGCAGACGCTGGAGATGGTGGGTACGCTGGAACAGACAGTGCAGAGTCTGAATGCGGCCGTGAGTATTCTGACGTCGAAGACTTCTATGCGAGTGGCTGCGTGACAAGGCGACGGCCACAAACTTCGATCTCACTGTTCCCCTTTCTGGCCGTACTGGTCTGCGCAATGGGGTCGCTGATTTTGTTGCTGTTGGTAATGACTCGCAAGATCCGTCATGAACAATATGGCGGTGACGTCCCATCAGCCATTGTCGCTGCGCCTGCCGTGAAGTTTCCGGATCGCAGCGATGAAATATCGGCGATGCAAACCGACCAAAATGCCATCCAACTGAACATTTCAAATTTGCAGCAGCAGGCGACTGAACTTCAACAATCCGTCGATGCTCAACAGACAGTCGTCGATGGACTCCGTGGTCAATTTACTGAACTGGAAGGCGCGCTGCTGGCTGAGACAACGACATCTGACAAAACAGATGTCAAAGATCTGCAGTATCGCATATCAAATCTCCGCCAGAAGCAGGTAGTTCTGCGGCAGCGTTTGGATGAACACGAAAAGCAATTGCTTGCCAAACAGCTGCGACTCAAAGCCGTTACTCAGGCCACCGCTGCGGCCGAATTGAAACTTCAGCAAGTGAACTCCGCCATCATCGCGCTCCGCCAACAGGTTCAGGAGGCCCAACAGGCGTCCGCTACTGTCGGGACGGAAACAGTTGTTGAGTTTTCTAACACAACAGGCACGACACGAACTCCGATCATCGTCGAAGTCACAAAAGAGGGCTACAAATTTCAGCCATCCGGGATCCTGATTAAGCCAGCGGATATGGAAGGTTTCCCGATCAGCGACACACCATTGATGGCCGCGATTCTGGCCGTGCATCGTGAGCGTGCAAAGAGTTCATTAACGTCGCAGCCTTATGTTCTGTTGCTTGTGCGGCCTACCGGTAGTGAAGCGTTTTATCCGGCGCAGGGCATCCTGGCGAACGAGAAGATTCACTTCGGATACGAATTGATAGACACGAACGAGCAGATCTCAGCCGGTGAATCCGCTCCCACCGAGATCGCGGCAGCCGAAACGGCACTCGACGAAGCGTACCGCCGACGCGAAAAAATTTATGCCAACCTGCGATTCATGGCACAAGGCGTCCCACAACCCCGCAACTCAGCGCCATCGGATCCGACACGACGCGGTTTGGCCATTGGAGCGGATGGAACAGTGCGATCCGACTCCAGTGCCATGGCGCAACAGCCGAGTCGTCGCAACTACGCTGGGGGTGTTGCACCGCCTCCTGGATTCTATGAACGTCGCGAGGCTGCAAAGGCGGCGGAGCTGGCCAGGGCCGCTCGGCAGCAAAATCAGGGTGGATTCGGGTCACCGGAATCGCCAGACGAAACTGTCGTCGATCAGTTCGCTCAACACTATGCTCAAAGCGCCGCCACGGCCGGAACGCCTGAAGGCGGAGTGCCGCAAATCGGCAACAATGCTTTGCGAGCAGCCCATCGAGGAAACGCAGGCACAGTCGGTGAATCGGAAATAGCGGGCTCGAAGTCGCCGAGCCCAATGGTGCCGAAGACAGCATCGCCAACGGCCAGCGGCGCGTCGCCAGCGGCGGCACCAGACTATGGATCAAATGCTCGGACTGAAGATCTGCTGTTCGTAAATGGACCGCAACCACTGGTTCCTAAATCAGCGTC
>JAYVNW010001058.1:0-8286 GCA_043758225.1 Candidatus Kuenenia sp.
AGATGTCGTCAGACAGTGAAAAAATGAAACTGTCGATTTTGGAATTGGCCCGGTGCAGAATAAGACACACGTGCCGGACATTCGCGCCTCGCTGTTTTATTAGCTCAGCCTGAACCACGAACGCCTCACCGTCCACGTACCGGGTCTTGACGTTCGCCTCACTGGCGTTTGTCCTCCCAATCTGCCGAAGTGTCTCAATTCCTGAAAAGACCGTATCCGCAGTGTGCCTTTGTGTTACCTGGTTTCCAATGTTGACATTTCGGGCCGAACGCGAATCCAGTGGTCCGTGAATTGCAGATGGGGATTGGAAGGGAGTTTGGGCATGTGACAAGTCAAGCAGTTTTCGTCTTGTCCGGCGACCGTGCAGTGGGTGAGTTGGCTTCGATTGTAGTCATGACAGTTGAGACAAACGGCGGCGCGGGTAATCCAGTCGTTAGACGCTTTTTTGTGGGGATCATGGCAACTGATGCAGTCCAGTCGCGGCGTTGCCCCGCTTTCCAGTTTTACGGTCTCCTGCTGAAGAAAGCACTTGCTTTGAATAAGTCCGACAGACGCGAATCGCACCAAAGTTTCATCATCTGCGCGAATTTCCCCGCTCAGCTCATCCGCTCTTCGATGACATTCTCCACATCGATTGACAGATTCCAGGGGAGAAAGTTCCGACAGACGCTCTGTCAAAGATGGCTGACCAATGTCAACAGTAAGAACATGTTCAGCGGCATTCCAATGACATCGAACGCACCCGACGCCCGGTTCAAGAGTGTGTGGGTTCATCCGTTTATTCTCCACAGAGATAAACGTTGAATGGCAGCCAAAGCAGCTCGTCACTTCGTGAGACGGTCTGGGATTGCCGATTGCCAGAACGCCTTCGGACTCCTTGAGTTTCTCCAGTCCAAGTGTCACACCAAGCTGGTTATCGGCGTACCAGCTGACGGCATGCTCAATCCCCGCAAGCTCTCCCTCTTTGTCGGTCCAGGTGATCAATGGGGTCTTTGCATGTGTCCCCGATCCAAAGATCCATTCTGCGAAGAGTTCCCGTGCATACGCCGGTGACGAGATGACGAGTCGATCGTCGTGAACTCGATAGTGAAAATCTACGCCGTTTATCGAGTTGTGGAAGGACTTACCATTGAAAAGTCCCGCATTAGATTCCGCCGACGCACGAGACAGCGTTTTTGAATGAGGCGCCATCGCAAAACTATCCGTGATTTCCCCATGGCATTCAGCGCAACGTGATTCTGAAACTCGAAGCATTTGACTTTGAACGACGGGTCGCGGCAAAGCGCTCGTTGCGACCTGGGAGTGAATATGACCACGTAGCAACGACAAAATGACCAATGCAGCGAATGGAATGCCCATTAACAGCGGAGAGAGTCGAATTGAAGGCGGGGCGTCCATGAGTAAGTACGTATCGTCTGGTGAAAATCTGAATCGGCCTGCGAGCATTCACGGATTGTGGATAGTGTGTGTCCGCTGGAATTCCAAGTTGATGAGTACTACTGAGATCGATACTGGCTAAGTTGCTGCTGCCAATACGCTGCGGCAATCATGACAGAATTGATCGTACCTGTCTGTTGTAATTCCTCAACGATCTGCAGAGCTTTTTGCGAATCGCCGGACTCCAGCCACAACATAGCAGCGGCAAACTTCTGATGGTCATTGGTAAGTGGCATTCCTTCAGCAGCCTGAACGACTTCTCCCTCCAGGTACTGGCCAATCGCTTTTGACCATTCAGAAGATTCGGCCCGCCCTGAATCATCCAGTTGCCGCCACTCCCGCACGGAAGATCGTGAATCCGGAGCAATGACGTGAAGAACCTGTTTGCGAAATTCGCTGGCCTGACCAAAGGTCGACCATTCCTGGTAAGCAACATGTTCCTGGCACTTGAGAAACTCTGCCGAGATCGCTGTGGATTGCGTCAGTTGACGAACAAGCAATTAGGCTCGAAGCGACGCCAAGGGGATGTCCATCGTTCGGAACAAGGTAGATTGCCGAACCGCCGGAGCGGCATCGGGCCCACCACCGACAAGTTCAATCAGATCGCATCGCCATCCATGGGCATCATAAATATCAAGAGAAGGCTGCCATGGCCCGACTTCCACAAATCCCTGTTGGCTAAGGATTTCGAGAATCGCTGCAGCGAGCCGAGGGTCTTCTGATTTGCCGTAAACGAGGACGGGCGAATCCAGATCCAGTGACTTCCAGGTACTGCGAGCAAGCGATTGATTCAGACGTTCCTTCTCCACCGGAACAAGTACAAGATCCGCTTTCCAGTCTGCAAGTCTTTTGACCCACCCGCCCCACGTTCCAGCGTCGGTGCGGTATGCCGCACGACGATCCATTTCCAGATCGTGTAACAGACCATCATGATCGCCAGTCCTTCCTGCGACTAATGCTCGCTTCGGATGATCGACAACCCGTGAATTGGGATCCAGCCAAAGGATCATGCCAGCACTGCGCTCATCTGCGGACCAGGCAATCAATGGATGAGATGCCTCCGACTCCAAAGGGATGTTGAAGAGACGGAGGTCATTCTGTTGAGCGATTCCCCAGCCAAGACGTCCCGATGTCGGTGTCAATACTCCGAAGGCGTCTGCGACAGCAAGCAGCGTGATAACGGCCATCACGCTGCCAGTTATTGCTGGAACAATGTAACGCATTTTTCGCTCAACAGAGCTTGCGTCAGATGATGGATCATAACGCAGACAAATGTGACTCGACAAAATTCTGATCATCGCCCAGATGGCGACAAACGGCATGTTTGTTCTGCTGATCATGGCTAACAGCAGCACCCCAATTGCCTCCGAAAACAGAATGCTGATGGCTCTCAGTCTGTTTCGCGAGTCTCCACGCCTTAATTGATATTGTCCTGCTATGCTAAACATAGTGCCAAGCCACCACAAAATCAGGCCAGCGAAATCCTGCAAACGCAACTCACTATGCAGCAGAGACGTCCACGATTCTGTGCCAAACGATGGCAGCGGAACGAACAACTCAGGAGTTGAAAGCACGAACGAATCTCGCCAGCTGAGAAGCCCTCTTGGTGTTAAGCAACCTCCGACGAATGCCGCTGAAAATATCAACAGAAACCGTTTGAAGTGAACATGCTGCGAATGCTGCTGGTCGTCCAGATTGCCATCAGCATCGGTGATTGGAGAAATTGAAAACAGAAGCCACAGCAAACCCCAGACAGGATATGCAGACATGTTGCTCCACACACAAAACAGCAGAAGCATGCACACTACGGACCGAGGCAAACTGCGCGGCTGCCGCAAAACAGAATGCAACAGTACGATGAAGTAGCAATCAAAGAACGCAGGCGATGGCTGAAGAGCGTCTCGTATGGCAAAAATCATGAGCGGAACACAAAGCCACCAAAGCAATCGCTGCGGAGCATGGCAGAATTTCCGCATCGTCAGCAGCAACACTGAAACAAATACGACCGGCAGGGAAGCCAACCCCAGAGGCCCCGCAAAACTCCAAACAAAAAAAAGGGACACCCCCAAGCCAGTCAGATTCTGCATTTGTCTCAAGTGTTAGAAGCTGCTGAGAAGGAAACATGGTGCCTGCAAAGGTTTCACGTCCATGCGCAAGGTGCCACCAAAGGCCAGCGTCAGAAATCGGCCGCAGCACTATCATCGCCACAATCAACATCATCCAGAATCGAACAGCTTTTGTCTTAGGGCAAAGTCAGTGTTACGGAAGGATGAAGTTGATTGGAACTGGCAGGATCGGATGAATTGATACAAAAGAAAACCCCTCGGCCACATTTCACTCTCGTTGATTCCTCCCTAGAGGTGAACAAAGAGGGAAATGCTTCCCAGGGGCGATGCAAAAACCACCGAGGCGGCTTGGAAGGACGTTACACTCAATGTAATCGACCAAAAGTACATTCACACCAGTCTACGCTGACTGAAGGTAGTTGACAGTAGAATGCAATTTGTGCCAATGACGCCACATTTGGATTACTGAAGATAGTGATGCGAACACTCGTGTACGACTAGAACTCCCCAAGAACATTTCCATCGGATTTGTTGCCGAGATTACCCCAGGTCGTTAAATCGATGTTCTCACTGAAGAATCGTACACCACCATCCGTCAGCAACGCTTGAACACCTCCAGTGTGCATGCTTCGGGCAGCTTGATTGACACGGTCGGAATTTTGTCCGCAGTCGGGAGCCTTGCTATTGGGTCCGACGTAGGTATTAAAGAATGCAGTTTGTGGGAAGTAGTTGTAAAACCACGATCCGCCAGCCTGACTTGTATTGCCTGTGTCCTTGGTGCCCGTAATCGCACAAACCGTCAGGTTGCCGGTATCGTTTGAGTCATCACGATAGAAGCCGATCACCACTTCGCTGACAGCAACGGTGTTCGACGTGCCATCCGTGACGTCTCGCATGCCAATCCTGGTATTTTGCCCGAACATTCCTGGAGGACTTGCATTCAACCGCGTAGAAATACCAACGCTGGCCACGTAATTGCCAGTGGCGTAGCCAGTATTCGGCAACTGTCCAGTCACAGCAACGCCAGCTGGTGTTCGCCATGGCACGCCACCCGTACCTGGATCTGATGGACATCGAAAAGCCGAAACGATCTGCCGCCGCGCGCCTGTTGGATTGACTCCGTTGGCCCCACCATGACCATCTCTCGCACTTGTTCCTTGGCCAAGATTCCAGTCAATTGTGTTGAAGATGTTGTTCTGCTCAATCTGAGCAACAATTCAAGGCAACCAGCCAATGTTTCCTGTGTACCAAGCGCTGGTGATGCCTGCGTACGTATTACGAATTCGTCCCGGAGGGAACACGCCGTACGTGTCGTGGTAGTTGTGCAACGCTAAGCCAATCTGCTTAAGATTATTCTTGCACTGAGTTCTTCTTGCTGCTTCACAAGCCTGCTGAACGGCTGGCAGCAGCAAAGCGATCAGGATGGCGATAATTGCAATCACCACCAGCAGCTCAATCAAAGTGAATCCGCGTTTCCGTCTCGAAAGCAATTTCATTGACAACCTCCATTTTCCAAGTGAAAGGATTTTCGAAAGGCTGCGGGAGAGTCCCGCCAATAAGAAGAGAAACAGAGTATTGAGGATTTTTAAAATAGCCGCAACTGTTCAGTAGGCAAAATTACCATTTTGGATTTTGTTGCGGCGACTCGCTGCCGACTGCAGATTGAGTTCTCGAGTCGGTCCCTCCTGGCAAACGGTTGTCTTGACAATTGTCGTCTCAACGGTGATGCTTTGAACATGGCGACACGATCGATACCACCGTCTTCTCAGAAGCCGAGATTTGATTCACCGGAACAGGAAGCATTCCTGAACCTGTGGCGAACCTATGACTGCCTGAAGGCGCTGGAAGAAGAGTTGTTTGCGAAATTTCAATTGTCGGCTCAACAGTACAACGCGCTCCGGTTGTTGCAGTCTGTTTATCCGGATTCGATGCAGACTCTGGCATTGGGAAAGCGATTGATTTCCCGCAGTCCGGACACAACGCGAATGCTGGATCGGTTGGAGCAACGGGAACTGATTGTTCGTGAGCGTCGCAATGAGAATCGGCGAGTTGTAGAGATTGCCATCACGAAGCAAGGGCTCCGTCTTCTTGATGAAATGGCCACGGAAGTTCAGGCGATGCATAAGCGACAACTGGGACATCTGAATCTGGTTGAACAACAGGAATTGACAGCGTTGTTGAAACGAATACGAGAGCCTCATGAAGATGCCAGCTGTGACTGGCTGGATGAGTAAACGGATTGTTGTTCACGGCAACTGTAATTCTGCTTGGGAATTGCATTGTGTGATCTTCAGTATTTGGAACGACGGCATAAACCGCAAGCCTGCGGAGGAACCCCCACTATGAAAACGTACACGATCACATTTTTAAGTCTGTGCCTTGTGAATCAGGCAGCCTTTGGCGATGACTGGCCTCACTGGCGCGGCCCGCACTTCAACGCTGTTTCAACGGAAACCGGATTGCCGGAGAAGTGGTCTCCGAAGGGCGACAATCTTCTGTGGCAAAACAAAGAATGCGGTTCACGTTCGTCACCGATCGTGATGAACGGACGAGTTTACGCGGTCTGCCGTTCGTTTCCCGAAACGACAAAAGAAGGTGAAAAGACCGTGTGTCTCGATGCTGCGACGGGCAAGCTCATCTGGGAAAGCATCCACAACATTTTTCTGACCGATGCGCCTGCCGAACGAGTTGGCTGGTCAAGCGTGGTTGGCGATCCGGAAACGGATACGGTGTACGTGCTTGGACTTGGCAGTTTGTTCCAGTGCCTTGATGGTAAGACCGGGAAAATACTGTGGGAACACTCCATGAACGAAGAATATGGAATGCTTTCAACATATGGAGGTCGAACGAACTTCCCGGTCGTCTTTGAAGATCTGGTTGTCATCAGCGGCGTGTTGACAGGCTGGGGTGAGACCGCGATTCCGGCATACCGGATTATAGCGTTCGACAAAAAGACCGGCACCGCTCAGTGGCTCAAGAGCACTAAGCTTCGACCTGAAGACACGACTTACAGTACGCCGGTATTCGCGACATTCAAAGGTCAGGCCGCCATGGTCGTCGGTGCTGGTGATGGGGCGATTTACGCTCTTCAGCCTCGTACGGGAAAAACAATCTGGAAGTATCAGGCTTCAACGCGTGGACTGAACACGACTTCAGTGATCGACGAAAACGGGATCGTTTACTGCGGACACGCCGAGCAGAATGCGACTGATACCAAGACACTCGGGGCTATCTTTGCCTTCGATGGAAATGCAGAAGGAGATATTACAGAAGGCAAGCTCCTGTGGAAAATTCAGGCAAAAGCTATCGGACGCAGTGCAGGAGTGAAGCTTGGTGACCGAGTTTATTTTGTGGATGATGGTGCAGCGCTCATCATCGTCGATGCAAAGACGGGGGCAATTGTCGGACAGAAAAAGCTTGGACGATCCATGTTTGGCAGTCCTGTCGCTGGTGACGGCAAGATCTATGCGGCGGAGAATTCAGGTCGTTTCTACGTCCTGAAGCCCAGTGAGAAAGGCGTCGATGTTGTCAGCGAGGCTCGCCTGGCAACCGATGAACTCGTTTTCGGCTCACCGGTAATTTCCAACGGCCACATTTTTCTGCCATCGATTGACGCTCTCTACTGCATCGGCAAAGCCGATGCGCCAAAGGGTAAGACCCCGGCACGAAAGTCCGCTGCAGAGACTCCGGCCGATAAAGATAAGGTCGTCGCCCAAATCATGTTGACTCCAGTGGAGTCGATGCTTGCCTCTGGTCAGACAGTACAGCTCCAGGTGAAAGGCTACAACAAAAATGGACAATTCGTCCAGGTTGTGAAAGGTGCCAACGTAACGGCGGTCGGTGGCGGCACGATCTCAAAAGATTTGACTTATACGGCTCCCGCTGCTGGTGTCGCTGCAGTTGTCTTGACGGCAAAGTCGGGCGAATTGACGACGACCGCACGTCTTCGTGTCATACCGTCGTTGCCATGGAAATTCGATTTTTCTGATGAGAAGGTTCCCCCGGTCTGGATCGGTGCTGATTATCGTCATAAGTCAGCGCCACTGGACGGCGAAAAGGGACTTGTCAAAGTCAGTACGATTCCAAAAGGAACTCGAAGTCAGGCATGGTTTGGCTGGACAAATCTGCATGATTACACGATTCAGGGCGACTTCAAAGCAAGCGAGAAAAATGGACGCCTTCCAGATCTTGGTTTGATCAATCAGCGATATACGCTCGACATGCAGGGCTCTCAACGATTGCAGATTCGATCCTGGACAGCGCGAGCAGAACTGCGATTCGCAAAGACGATGGATTTCAAATGGACTGCCAATACCTGGTATACGATGAAGTTTCAAAGTGAAAATAAGGACGGAAAGGCAATCCTGCGTGGCAAAGTTTGGCTTCGAGTTGAAGCCGAACCAAAAGACTGGCAAATCGAAGCCGCTGATGAGACGCCAAATACCACGGGAAGTCCCGGTCTGTTTGGTAACTCAACCGACGCAGAGTTCTTCCTTGATAATGTTCAGGTTACGGCAAATAACTAAACTTCCTCGATAAGGAATTCAATCATGTTAAAAATGAAGGATCATATCCTCACCGGCATGTGGCTTGCGGCTACGGCAATGTTGTTCGGAACGGCGATAGCGGGCGAAGACCCGACGGCATTTTTGTCAAAGCAGATCTCCGGCATGAAAGTCGGCAAGCACGACTGGCCACAATGGGGCGGCAGTACATCCCGCAACAACACGCCGGATGCTAAAAACATCCCGATCAAATGGGACGTTGAAACTGGCCAGAATAT
>JAYVNW010001059.1:0-6053 GCA_043758225.1 Candidatus Kuenenia sp.
ACCATCGCACTCCTGAATTTGAAGGTACCACATGCAATTGGCCACCTTGGCAGCTGGATTTGTCGAAGTATTAGGGCAGCTGTCGGCAACATCGGACGAATATGTTCCATCGATTGTAACTTTGCTGCTCGATCAGGCTCGCCGCGCGCGGGCGAGCGACATTCACCTGGTCCCAACGGAATCGGCGTTGATTGTTCAATGGCGGATCGATGGCGTGCTGCATCCCATTGCCGGCTTTGATCGTGATCTCGCCCCGCGTGTCGTCGCCCGACTAAAAGTGATCTCGGGACTGTTGACGTACCGCACCGACGTGCCGCAGGAAGGGCGTGTGTCGCGAGAGTTCAGTCGCACGGAAGTTCGCGTCACAACATTTCCGACGCTGCATGGTGAAAAAGCCGCCATTCGCCTGTTCGCTGAAAATGACGAGTTGCAGAATCTGAAACAGCTCGGACTGCCGGAAGAAGTTGAAAAGGAACTGCGGGAACATCTTGCCGCGACTGCCGGCGTGATCCTGTTGACAGGCCCTTCCGGCAGCGGCAAAACAACAACAGCGTATGCCTGCCTGCGTGATATTATCGCCGATTCCGCCGGAACTCGCTGCATCATGAGTCTGGAAGATCCTGTCGAAGTGGCGGTTGAAGGAGCGACTCAATCACAAGTGCGGCCCGCTGCCGGTTTTGATCTGGCGACTGGCTTGCGATCATTGATGCGGCAAGACCCGGACGTCATTTTCGTCGGCGAAATTCGAGATCCTGCGACTGCTGAAGCGGCCTTTCAGGCTGCATTGACTGGTCACTTAGTGCTGACAACGTTTCATGCGGGCAATTCGGCGGAAGCGATGACGCGGCTGCTGGAAATGCAGATTGAACCGTATCTCATTCGCAGCGGACTTCGAACCGTCATTTGCCAGCGATTGCTGCGTCGAACCTGCCCAAGTTGCCACGGCCAAGCTGCAGAATCTGAGATTATTCGACCGCACGTTATGGAATCTGAAAGAACGATAAACAAATCTGAATCGCAGCCCGCTCAACACACCGCGTGCACTGTCTGTGGCTCGACCGGTTACCACGGCCGACTGGTTCTGGCGGAAATGCTGGACCCAAGTTCTCCTGAAGTCGCGAAGGCAATTTTGAACAAACTTGATGCTCCAGAAGTGGCACGACTGGCAGAATCATCCGGAATGAAGACACTGCTGCAACGTGCTGCAACGGCTGTGACCAGCGGTCAAACAAGTTATGACGAAGTCTTGAGAGTCCTTGGAAGAAATTCGTCGGGGGCGTAGCGTAGATTTATGTGAGGCTTCATTGGAGTCATTTTCGTTTAACCCGATGCCAAAGGCGAGGCTTTCTCGCGTGGTCCTCCTCTTCGAGTCGGGTTAAAGGATTCAATCATCCCACCCGCCAGAAAACATTTCATGTTCCAATCACAACTCAGCCTTGAAGATATGCAGGCGTTGTCTGAAGAGATCAGTCATCTCGTGCGGGCCGGAATGCCGTTGGAAGAATCTTTGGCTCAGGCAGGCATGGGACGTGGAGCACGGCTCACGCATGTGATGAAGAAATTATCCGACGGATTGAATCAAGGCAGATCGCTACCGGAACTCATCCAACAGGAATCCGTCGGTGCACCGCGCATGCTAGCCTCTGCGATTGGTGCAGGAATTCAGTCCAACAGCTTGAGTCTTGCCGTTGAAATGATGGGCGATTTTGCGGCCGATGTGATCGATCTTCGGAATCGTCTGCTGCAGGCTGCCGCCTATCCGCTCAGCGTTGTACTGATCGCCAGTGCATTGCTGATTCTGTTTGTGCAGAACACATTGGAGATGTTTCTGGAGACGATTCAGTCGTGGGATCTGCATGTCAACACGGTCCTGATGACTCTGCTGGAATGGAACAAAGCCGGACCGTGGTGGACCTTTGTCGTACCGGTGGGTTTATTAATCCTGGTTGGTTTTTGGATGGTTTCCGGCCGAGCAGCGACGATGGCATTTCGAGGCCCGGAGAAAATTTTCCTGTTACTGCCGGGAGTTCGCCCGCTCGTACGAGACCTGCAAAATTATACGCTCACGCGCATGTTGTCGTTGCTGGCTGATCGAGGCATCACGTTGCCCGATGCATTGACGCTGGCAGGCGGTGCATCCGGTTCTGCCAAACTGGAACGGGCCTGCAATGAAGTTTCAGCGAAGATCCGCAATGGTGACGGCATCAGCGGTTCAGATTCAGCCAACGTTCCTCAAGGTACAGTTCTTCACGCCCAACGTCGATATTCGCTGCCTCCGTTGCTCGACGCCTGCCTGCAGCAGTTGCAACACCGTGAAGATCGCCTGGTGCTGCGTTTAAGGACCATCGCCGATTTTTATCGCAATCGCCTGGAACGGAACTTTGCATGGCTTCGTTTGCTGATGCCGTTCGTGATGTTTGTTGTCGTTGCAGGCGGATGTGCATTGTTCTACTCGGTGATGGTGTTCTGGCCTGCGGCTGAGTTGTATCGACATTTGGGACAGTAGGTTTGAAAAAGGGGTCAGGAACCAATAGCCAAATGGCCCGAAGGGTGCTCCGCACTATTGGTTCCTGACCCCTTTTTCAAAAGAGTTTTTCAATATGCCAACATACAAATATCAATCAGCACTTCCGACCGGCGTTTCAGTTTTCGGTATCTTTGATGCCGCAGACTCAATCGCGCTGGCCGCCTATCTGCAGACTCGCGGAATGACGCTCGTTGATTTTTCTGAGATCGCGATTGACAATCAACTGGCGACTCAATTGGCAGCGATTCCTCGCGTGCTGCAACTGCGAATCGGTGAACGCATTCAGGAAGCGATGCTGACCGGTCTGCCAGCTCATGTGGCAATTGCGGCAATGGCAAACGAACCATTTGAGCATCCGGTACTAATGGCAATGCCATGGATGACAGGTATGACGGCGTTTTCTGTGATCGTTTCGATCCTGCTGTCGATCGCGGTTCCGGAGTTTGCACTCGTCCTGATTCCCGCAGCCGTACTGGCGTTTTTGACCTGCCTGGGAACATGGATCATTTTATGTTGGTGGTTACAAGTTCGGCCTCGAACTTTACTGCTGCGACTATCACGACAAATGGCCTCTGGCGGCGTTTCTCCGTTGCAGCAGGAAGCTTTTGTTCCGCTTGAAATACGCAGCATTATGAATTCCGACATGGCTGCAGAACAGAAATCGCTGAGCGTCGCGGAACTTCTGCCTTCACTTGGCATTATGCAGGTCCAGAGACATCTGTTTGCCACAAAAATGGTAGCACCTTTTTTAGCATCGCTATTGCTGATGCCTGCGGGCTATTGCATGCTGCTGGTCGTGATACCAAAATTCAGAGAGATCTTTATTGGATTTGGAGTAGAACTGCCGGGACTGACAAAGCTCATCATTAGTGTCAGCGATTTGGTGGGCAGCATGGGAGTGCCGGGCCTGTTTGGCGTCATTTTTTTAACGACCGCATCGGCTGCGATTTACTATTTTATGCTCATCTGGTCACCGGCTGCTGAACTGCTGAGCTCGGTCCCCATGTTGGGGACGTCGCTACGGTTGCTGATGCAGGCTCGCGTGGCTCGTGTGCTGGGAGTGCTGGTGCGAAACCATGCGTCGGCGGCGGACGCCATTACAGTCTCGACGCATGCCAGTGGTTTCACCGAAGTGCGAAATCGCGGGAAGGAAATCGCTTCAGAACTTCGCAGCGGCAAGCCAGTGAATCTCGTCTGCATCGGGCTGCACGGTCTTCCGCTCTCACTGTTGCTGCGTGTGCAAGGGGACTCCGTGCCGGAAAACGCACGGCAGGAAACAGCACAATCATTCATGATGTTCGCGTCTTCACTGGAGGAAGCTTCCTGGGGACACGGATCAATTCTGGCGGTAGCTGCAGAAATTACCGCGATTGTCATCACTGCGTTCTTGACGGGTATCTTTGTGATCTCCATGTTTATGCCGTTGATCAAGCTGCTTAATGATTTGTCTGTTTGTGTCTGGCCATCTTATGTCTGCAGCTGGGGAGCATGACTATGACATTCATTCAGATGTGGCTGTTTATGACGAATCAGTCCGAGCCTCTGCGGCAGGCTTCGCTGTTGATGTTGCTGGCTGGTGGTGTCGGGCACGGCGATACTTTATTGCAATCGCTGCGAGCACACGAACAGGAAAGCAAGTCGATCTGGGCCAGCAAAATCAGTCAATTGAGAATGCTGCTGGAACAGGGACATTCGCTGTCCGGGGCGCTGGCGATTGTCTCGGATTTTTTGCCAGATCAAACGATCTCCGCGATTCGAGTGACCGAAGGCACCGGGGCTTTGGCTGACATTTTGATGGATGAAGCTCGACGACTGCACGAACAAGGCCGCGCGAAAACACTCACCGGTGGAAATCTGGAGCGTGATCTACTGTGGGCTGCAGCGCTGCTCGGGATAGCGTCTTCAATTGTTTCATTTCTTATGATCTTTATTGTGCCAAAGTTTAAAGAGATCTTTATAGGCTTTGGAGTGGAATTGCCGCCCTCAACGATGAAGGCGATTGCCGTGTCTGACTTCGTGATGTCGTATTGGTATCTATTCTTTTTGCCTGGCATTGCCACTGTCTGCGCATTGTTCTGGCTGATGTATTCGTCGCTGCGGAAAAAACTGATCCACGGTTATCCGCGATTTGCCGAAGCATGGCCACGATACTGGTTACCCGGAATTCTCAGAACACTCAGCCTGTCCGCCGCCAGCGGTCAGCCACTGGGGCGAGCTTTGGATTGTGTGATGCAGGATCTTCCACCCGGACGCACTGCAACTTTGGTGAGTCAGCTGCGGCATCGAGTTCACAACGGCGAGGATCCGATTGAGACAATGAAAAATGTCGGTCTGCTGCGAAATTCTGAGGCTGCGTTTTTGACATCATCTTTGAAGACACATCATCTCGACTGGGGATTGCGGCATCTTGCAGATTCCGTCGAAAGGCGTCGCAGGAATTTCTTCCGGCGTCTTACGCAGTTCATCGGGCCGGGAATTATTTTAGTCGTCGGTTGCATTGTGATGTTTCTGGCCAGAGCGTTCTTTGAGCCGTTGATAAAACTGTTGAATGATCTGAGTTAAGTTGAGTGGCGTTGAAGGGAACTTTTAATGTAGGTCTGGAGAACCGTCCTACGAACCCCCGTGCTACGAGTCGTGTGTGGCAACCATCGTATTATTCCTATGAAACATTTCAAAATCACAAAACGAATTCTCTGCTGCCGGGGCTCGATACTCACGGAAGGGATTATCGCTTGCCTGATTCTGGGCGTCGCGATCGGCATGTTGGTGCCAGGATTATCAGCAATCGGGCGGCAGCGTCAGGCCATGCGTTTCGATACGCTCGCTATGATTGAATTGAATAACATCGCGGATGTCATCACAAAGACAGATGCAAAAGCCGCTGACGTCAAAGTTTCCGACTGGTTTGCGGGTCGATATTCAAACGCTGTGTTCGAAATGGAACCGTTGAAGACTGACAATGACGTGTCGAAAGTTCTGCTGAACGGTCTGCGGTTAACGATTCATCGACCGCAGCCGGAAGGTATGCCGGACCAAAAAGTCAGCGTCGTCGTCTGGCGTACAGCGGGAGCATCAACGCCATGAAACGAAGTTGCTTCGATGCGAGCATTAAAACCATCCGCCGTCGTGGAGCGTTGTTTCACTACTATCTGGCGTACCTCACGCTCGTTTCTTCTGTCTTCCTGATGGCAGGAACGTGTTTGCATACAATTCTACAAAGCGAACAGACGGATCGTCGCATTTCGATGTTTTTGCATTCGTTGTTGCGATGCGAGCGGATTCTTCGCGCTGACGCAAATGCGTCTACACCCGCAATCGAATCCGATTCCGCGTTGACGTTTACGCAGACAGACGGAGTCCAAATCCGTTGGTCTGCCGATCGTGGAATTTTGACTCGTACGGAGAAACAGGGCGACGAGACACTCAAATCGGATCGTTTCCTTTTCCCTGCCGGTTCAAAGATTGAAATCCAATCTCTTGACGACGGCGCCACGGTCTTCAGGTTCTTGGAACCGTCGTTTCATGT
>JAYVNW010001060.1:0-4543 GCA_043758225.1 Candidatus Kuenenia sp.
GCTTCGTTAAGAGCTGCCTTGACCTGCCGAATATTGGTAATCTGGCTACCGAGATGAAAATGCAGCAGCGTGAAGCAATCTTCCATGCCACGTTTTTTAAGCTCGTCCAGAGCCATGAGGATTTCGTTCGCCCGCAAGCCGAACTTTGAACGATATCCGCCGGATGACTGCCAACGACCTGAACCGCGCGCTGCCAGCTTCACGCGCATGCCGATCTGGGGTCGCACGTTGAGCTTTTCAGCATACTTCAGAATGAGTTCCAATTCGGTGTACTTTTCAACGACCGGTATCACATTGCGGCCGATCTTCTGTGCCAGCAACGCCATTTCAATGAATTCCGCATCTTTGAATCCGTTGCAGATGATCGGCGTCTGAGCCTCAGTCATTGCCACGACAGCCAGCAATTCCGGTTTGCTGCCAGCTTCAAGACCGAATCCGAATTCTCGGCCGTATTCAACGACCTTCTCCACAACCTCGCGCTGCTGGTTGACTTTGATGGGATAGACGCAGGCGTATGTGCCTTTATAATTGTGTTCTTTGATTGCATCGCTAAAGGCTTTGTGCAACACATACAGACGATCACGGATGATCCCGTTGAATCTGAGCAACACAGGAAGATCCAGTCCTCGCATTTGCAGACGTTCCACGAGTTCTTTCAGATCAATCGAATGCGCGGGGTTGCGATCCGGATGCACCTGCACATTACCACTCTGACTCACTGAGAAATAGCCGTTGCCCCAGCGCGGCACTTCGTACATTTCAGCAGCATCAACGGAACTCCAGCGCGACGGCGATTGATCAATCATTCTGCAGAACGCTCCAACGTAATTCTAAATGGCCAGAAAGGAACAAAGCCCACGGCCAGACAGCCGTGGGCAAAATTGTTGCAGTATCTCTGCAGTGTGGTAAGTGCAGGCGAACTGTAAGCATTGAGATTCAGGCAATTACCTGCAATCCCAAATGGTTTACGCCTTGACGCTGCCCGTTTTATTGCTTGTGGTCCAGACCAGAATTGGACTGGCGATATAAATCGAGCTGTACGTACCAGCGATACAACCGACGACCAGACACCAGGCAAATCCGTGAATCCCGGCACCCCCAAAAACATACATAATCAACACGACGATAAACACGGTCAACGATGTCAAAATCGTACGACTCAAAGTTTCGTTGAGCGACTTGTTAATCATTGCCGCTGTAATCGCGGGATTCTTGCCGCGAACTTCACGAATTCGGTCAAAGACCACGATCGTGTCATTCAATGAATATCCGACCAGAGTCAGAAGCGCGGCAATCATTGCAAGATTGATCCGCAGATCCTGAAGCAGCAGGAATTCGCCGATCGTTGTGCCGGTGAAGTAACTGGCAATGGCGGTCACTCCCAACGCTACAAGAACGTCATGCACCAGAGCGACAATCGCTGCCAATCCAAAAATCAGGCTCTGGAACCGGAACCAGATATAAATTGAAATGACAAAGATGCTGACAATTGTTGCCAGTATCGCCCGCTGCTTCATTTCACCAGCCACCGCTGATGCAAAGGTATTCACTTCATCAAACAGTGGAGTTGCTGCCAGTTCGGACTGGATTGCTTTGCAGGCCGATTCGAAATCTTCTGCGGCAACCGAAGGAACTGCACTCACCTTGTAGTCCGTAAATTTTCGAACAGCCAACTCACCAGCAGTTTCCCCGGAACCTTTTACACCTTTGATGTCAAAAATACCTTCCTGAGAATTGTATTTTGACTTTCCATCAGCCTGAATCGCCCCAAGCTTTTTTGCCAAAAGATCGCGAAGCGTACCTTCGGCCACTTCACCACCCTTGAATGTCAGGTCCATTGACGGGCCGCCCTTAAATGGCGTCTTGAGCAATTTTTCTACCGGATCGTCACTGTCCAGCACTTCCACAGTCGAAATTGGTCCCAGGACCAGTTCCACCATTCGCAGTTTAACAGTTTCACTGTCCTTGAATGTCGCGTAGATTTTTTCACGCACACGGTCTTCAGCAGTAAGTGATTCTTCTTCAGATGATTTGACCCCGTCCTTCGTTGTGCCGACTCCATGGGTGTCGCTTTCCATTGTTCTCAAACGGAAATAGCGTCCCACGCCTTCTGCAGTTTTTTCTGCCCCGATTGAAAGTCGTTCCAAAGAGAACTGATCCCCGAATTGAGTTCGGAATGCTGAAATCAGATCATCCGTCTTCTGTGGTTCTGTTGTCTGGAACGACACCATTGTGCCACCAGTGAAGTCGATGTCGTAATTGTCCTGACCACGCGCGAAGAATGCTGTCATTCCAACCAGGATCACAACAAGCGAAATTCCAATCCACATCTTTTGCTGTCGGAGGAAGTCGTAATTGGTTTCGCCAATTGCCTGAGCCATGGAAATTTTTGTGAGCCAACGCTGACGCTCTGCAATATCAAAGATCAATCGGCCAACAAACAGGGCCGTGTACATGCTAAGCCCGAGTCCGATGATCAACGTGACAGCAAATCCTTTCACTTGATCCGTACCAATTGCGAACAGAATCACAGCGGTCAGCAGAGTTGTGATGTTGGAGTCAAAAATTGTCGAGAAAGCTTTTTGGAAACCATTCTGAATGGCCATCCGCACGCTCGAACCTTTCGCAATTTCTTCACGCATACGCTCGTAAATCAGTACGTTTGCATCCACAGCCATACCAATTGTCAGCACGATGCCGGCGATGCCAGGCAACGTAAATGTGGCATTGATCATTATCATCGCCGCTAATGTCAGAATCAGGTTCAGTACCAGCGAGATTACGGCCACCAGGCCGGAGAAGCGATAATAGGCAAGCATGAAAATAACGACTGCTGCGGCACTGATCAACGTCGACGTGACGCCCTTGTTACGAACGTCAGCACCCAGCGTAGGGTCCACTGTTGCTTCGCTCAGCGGCTTTGGATCAATCGGAACTTCCAGAGCACCGGCGTTGAGAACAGCAACCAGATTGTCCGCTTCCATCTCGGTGAAGCCACCGGAACCGCCGGAAATTTGACCTCGACCGCCAGTAATCGCATCGTTCAAACTTGGAGCACTGTAAACTTTTCGATCGAGGACAATTGCCAGTTTGCGTTTTTGTCCATCAGGGCGACCTGGTCGGTTGAACCGAGTTGTGAGGTCTCCAAACAAAAACGCGCCCGTTTGATCGAATGTGAAACTGACGATCATCTGACCTTTAGGGTCAATGTCAGTTGATGCAGACTTTAAATATCGGCCCGTGACACTTCGCTCTTCCAGTTCAGCAAGCATTAAGTACTCTTCAGTCTCGTAGCTTTCAGAACGTCCCTTCACAGTGCGGACGTCCGGCAGTTTTCGACTAACGATCGAAGGATCTTTCAGCAGCTGCGGTTCACCTTCTTTTTCGTCCGCACGAATCCAGATCGCGCGTTTCACGCCGTCGATCAACAATTCCTTCGTTGTTTTTTCCATTTGTTCGGCCGCACGTACGATCTCGCGATCTTCGGCTCGGTCTGCGGCGATATAGAATTCCAAACTTCCCAGTCGAGTAATCTGTCGTTTAACTTCATCGACCGTCTGCGGATCTTCGCCGGGAATGATGACTTCGATACGTCCACCACCTACGCCGCGAACCGTAATTTCCTCAGTTCCCGATGGGTTCACTCGACGTTTAACGGATGACACCATCTCGTCGATCAGATCATTCGTCAGCTCTTTTTCAGGCTTAATCTGGAACACCATATTTGTTCCACCAGCGAGGTCAATTCCAAGACGGAAACGATCGCCGATGGGTTGGCCGCGCAGCAGACAGGACAAGAACGGAGAAGCACCGATCATGAGTGTGAAGATCACCACCCATAAGCGACCCGTCCATTCCTGAACTCGCCACAAACGTGCCAGGAAGTTCGCAAGAAGAATGGGAACTGCGATCACCAACAGAAAGATAAGCCAAGCCACCCATGAATGATCCGTGGCTGCAGGTGGCAGGGACTCATCTGTTGCCTTAACGACTGCGACAGTGCCTTCAGCCTCGCCATTCGCTTTTTGGAATTCAGCAGCAGCTTTCGCACTCACCTCATCTGCAGGAGCAGCCGGCGGTGCGATCGAAGCATCTGCGTCGGTGGACTTTGCATCCTCAGCTGAGCTTTCCGCCTTTTCCTGGGGAGCACTGTCTGCCGGTGTGGCCACGGTCGTCTCTACGGCTTTGGCGGCATCAACTGTTATGGCTGGATCCTGAAGCAGAAGAAATAGCAATCCATTGAGCAACTGAAACATCAGAGTTTATTCCCGGGAAATTCGCTGTTTCCGCAGCAAAAACGCGACGGCGGCGAGTCAAAAAGTGGTCAGAACGGGCGTATATGTATCGAATGGATTCCCTGCAGTACAATTCAAGCTGCTTGGTTGGTCTCCAAACCGGGAATCCGCCCGTGTGGAAACCCAGCGTCCGAAGGCTTCAAGCCGTCCCTGAGGTATTCGAATCGGGCGAATCTTTCAGCGGCTCAAGAATCGCGGACCGCAGAAATTTGATGCGAGTGTTGTCATCAACTTTCAGGGTCACTCGC
>JAYVNW010001061.1:0-2998 GCA_043758225.1 Candidatus Kuenenia sp.
TTTCCCACGGTAGCGAATGAACAATATCCGGATGAATTAACACTGGCCCCACACGGCATCGAACCGCATGCAGTGGCCTTTAAAGTCGTCGAAAAATCTGAAAACTTGGAGATTCTGGAGTATACCGCCGCCTATCGCGACCGTGGTCGCTCAACCGAATGCGACGTTCATCATGTTTTTGAACAGCGGATCACGGCAACGCCAGTCGGCCCGTCTCTAACGTCTGGCCCGACAATCTCCCTGCAGTCTCGGGTTTCTCTGCACGACGCAGCTTGCGCCGATTGACGCAGAGGCTCTAACTTGTCAGCATTTGGACTCGTCGCTGATTGTGAAGAATTTCGTTAGTCGCTTGCTTCTACGAAATCTTTGAATCTGCTTTCCGACGCTCCAAGTGCCCATTTTGCCATGATTTGCGAATGTACGAGCACCTGACAATTATCAGCGGTCGAGCAAATCCAGAGCTTGCCCGTGAGATTGCAACGTATCTGGGTATCGGCCTGGGGCATGTTGACGTCGGGAATTTTCCGGACGGGGAAATCAGCGTCAAGTTGAACCAGAACATTCGCGGATGTGATGTGTTTCTGATTCAACCGACGTGTCCGCCAGTCAATGAAAACCTGGTTGAACTGCTGGTCCTGATTGACGCCTGCCGCCGTGCAAGTGCGGCACGCATCACGGCTGTGATTCCGTATTTCGGCTATGCTCGCCAGGATCGCAAAGATTCTGGTCGCGTTCCGATTACATCCAAGCTGGTTGCAAATCTGATAGTGGAAGCCGGTGCACATCGTGTACTGACGATGGATCTGCATGCCGCTCAGATTCAGGGTTTCTTTGACGTCCCTGTCGATCATCTGTATGCCGCGCCGATTCTGGACAAGCATTTTTCTTCGCTGGGTATCGCGCAGGAAGACCTTGTCATTATCAGTCCGGATGAAGGGAGTATTAAACGGACGCTGCAGCATGTTGAGCATCTTGGTGGTTCACTGGCGATCGTCGATAAACGCCGCGCGAATGCGTTGGAGACGCGACAAGCCAACTTGATCGGTGGTCCGATTGAAGGCAAGACTGCCTTGATTTTTGACGATATGATCACAACCGCCGGCTCCATTTGTGGTGCAGTAGAAGTTGTGCGAGCCCATGGCGCGAAAAAGATCTATCTTGGTGCGACTCATGCCATACTCTGCGGCCCGGCGATAGAACGCCTTGAACGTGCAGAGATCGACGGACTTGTGGTCACTAATTCCTGCCCGATCGCTCAACAACATCGGCTGCCAAATCTAACGATTGTCTCCGTGGCTGAACTTCTTGGCGAAGCGATCCGCCGCGTGCATCGGAACGAATCGGTCAGCTATTTGTTTGATCTGTAACATTGCTGCCACGGCCAGTCGAATCCGATGTCCAGCGCTGGCGAAGAATGTGTCAGGCTGCCGATGCTGATGCGATCAACTCCACTTTCCGCGATGGCTCGAACAGTCCGCAACGTCACACCACCGGATGCTTCAAGCAGCGTTGACGGAGAGTTGGAAGCATTTCGAATTGCAACGGCCTGCTGCATTGTCTCTGGCGACATATTGTCCAAAAGAACAATCTCCGGCGATTCCTGGAGTGCATTTCGCAGCTGGTCCAGGGAGTCGACTTCGATTTCAATCTCCGGATTCATATGATGTGCTTTCGCATAGCGGCGTGCATCAGCCACAGCGGAGGCACATGTGGAATCACCACGGGCTGCAATGTGGTTATCTTTGATCAAAATACCATCGTACAAGCCCATGCGATGATTGGTACCGCCTCCGCAACGCACGGCGTACTTCTGCAACAACCTGTAGCCTGGAAACGTCTTGCGGGTGTCCAGAATCACGGCTTTCGTGTGCTGGACTTCAGCGACGAACTCGGCCGTGCGAGTTGCAATTCCACTCAGAAGTGTCATGAAGTTAAGCACGCTTCGCTCGCCTGTCAGCAGCATCCGCACGGGGCCAGAGATCAATGCGATCAGCGTCTGGCACGCGACGGCATCGCCATCCTGCCTGTGATACTTCACAACCACCGAATCATCGAGTTCTAAAAATACGATGGGAAGCAAAGTCAGTCCACAGACAACACCCGCTTGACGCGACACAATATTCACAGTCGCGTGCAGGTCTGCCGGAATAGTGGACAAACTTGTGAGATCGCCAGCATCACGCAGGTCTTCCTGCAGGGACATTTTTGTAAGAGTTCGTGCAGCAGCGGCACATTCAGAATTGAACTCAATCGTCATTTGTGACTGTCCCTTGTCTCAATCGATACACACAAACTCATTCGCATTCAGAAGAACGCGGCAGAATTCTGTCAGGCCGTTCGAATCAATAAAGGCAATCGAAGCGTTCAATTCTTCAATGGATGGTTCTCGCCCGAACGCAGACTGAAACGCTGTCGTCACCTGCACTCCTGTCGTTGAATCAGGCTGTGCCACAAGTCGGGCTGCAAAGTATCCCGCCTGTTTCAACATGAATTCGTTGTTTAACAGTGCCAGCGACTGCAAAGCTGTTGTCGTAACATTGCGTGTGGGCGACAAATTCGCCGGATTCGGACAATCCAGCGTCGTGAGAAATGGATCCGGCGATGTCCGGACAACGAAGCGATAGATACTACGTCTCCAGAGTTCCGGCTGATCCACCGTGATATAAGTGTAGACCGGAGCATATTCTTCTTTGTAGTCGAAGTTCTGATATCCGGGACCGAACATTTTCAGTTCCAGTTTGCCGCTGACTTTGAGTACTGCGTCACGGAGCGATTCGGCGTCCAGTCGGCGTGAGTTCTGACGCCACAATAATCGATTGTCAGCATCCGGATTTTGTTCCGACTGTTTCAAATTGAATGAAACAGCATCTGACCTGGATGACTGTTGCCAGGTCGCACTAAGACAGACCAGCCGATGCAGTGACTTCAATGACCAGTTGTTTCTTTGCAATTGAATCGCCAGCCAGTCCAGTAATTCCGGATGCGATGGCAGTCCGCC
>JAYVNW010001062.1:0-6865 GCA_043758225.1 Candidatus Kuenenia sp.
ATCCGGACAGCTTGGTGCTGGGAAGATCGCGAGCGTGACGATCGGTGGTTCAGTGCTCGGCGGAGCCGGGGATGGAAGTGGGGTCGTAGGGGCTGGCGAAATTGGCGAGGTCAAGATTCTGAAAAACGTCATCGGGGGAGTGGGAACAGAAAGCGGTGTCGTGGTCACTCGTGCAATTGACTGGTCTGAAATCCTGGGCGATGAATTCGAGTTGCTTTTCAAGCTCTCGGGTCCCCCAATCGTCCGGAATGGCACATTGGCCAGCGTGACAATTGGAGGATCACTCGTTGGCGGACTGGGAGAAGCTAGCGGAGTAGTCTCTGCGGCTGGTGATCTGGGGGCCGTGTCTATCGCGGTTAACGTGACTGGCGGTGCTGGGATAAGCAGCGGACGCATCGTCACCGGCGGAAAACTGACCAGCGTGATGATCGGCGGTTCGCTGAAGGGGGGCACGAATTGGGAAAGTGGTCAGGTCTTCTCGGTGTCGGACATGGGGCCGGTCACGATCAAGGGCAGCCTCATCGGCGGATCATTCGATGCGATTAGTGACCACAACAGTGCTGGCAGTGTTGTCGCGGAAGGGAAGCTGGCCAGCGTGACGATTGGTGGATCGCTGGCCGGAGGTATAGGGGCATTCAGCGGGCTTGTGTATTCAGATCTCGATATGGGAGCTGTGAAGATCGCACGCAGCGTCACTGGCGGCGCTGGTAATGACAGCGGCAAGATCACCTCGAATGCCAAGCTGGCCAGTGTAACGATCGGTGGATCACTGACAGGAGCGGGCGGGGACAGGAGTGGTCATTTGTACTCATTTGGCCCGTTTGGCGCTGTAAAAATTACGGGCAACGTTACCGGCGGCTCTGGCAATTTTAGTGGCATGATCGACACGCACGGCACGTTGGCGAGCGTGACGATCGGGGGATCACTGATCGGGGGATTGGGAGACGGAAGTGGATTGGTGGCGTCGTCAGGGGATATCGGGGTGATGAAAGTCACTCGCAATGTCATCGGCGGCGTGGGTCTCCGCAGCGGAAGAATTGAATCGTTTGGCAATTTGACGACCTTGATCATCGGTGGGTCACTGATTGGCGGAAACGGAACTTATGCGGGCTCCGTGTCTGTCCGTCGCGAAATCAGCAATGCCACAATCACCGGTAACATCATCGGGGGGAGAGACCCCGGAGCAGCAGACCACTCCTATTCCGGTTGGGTGAATGCGGACCGCATCGTCAAAATGGTACTCGGCGGGTCGCTGATCGCGGGCACCAACGATCTCGTGGGAGAAAACCTGGGAAATGGAGCGATCCTGGCCGATCACGATATCTCCAATTTGACGATCAAGGGAAGTATCATTGGCAATGCCACGAACAAGGCCCTCGTCAGCGCGTTTGGGCAAATCAACCCAGTCGGAACGACTGACCTCGCGATCGGCAAGTTGACCGTCAATGGGCGAGTGGAATGCGGCGAGATTCTGGCCGGAGTGAATTCTGTGCTGGCCGGAGTCGAAAGTGAGGCGAATGCGGACGCTCAGATCGGTGTCGTTGTCGTGGGCGGGGATTGGATCGCCAGCGATCTGGTCGCCGGTGCCTTCGCGGGACTCGATCGGAAATTCGGTACGAGTGATGATCGGAAAGCGAACGGGGTAAACGTCAAAGACGATGCGGCGGTCTTCTCCAGGATCGCCAGCCTGACCATCGGCGGCCAAGCCTATGGCACGGCCATCGCGGGTGATCACTACGGCATCGTGGCTGAGCATATCGTCAGCTTAAAACTCAAAGCAGGGGTTACCACATTCTCTTTGGTCGCCGGCCGACGAAACGACGACTTCTTTGTCGGTTTGTTTGGAGACCTCAAGGTCTATGAGAAGATTTGATTTGCACTTTGGCACGATTCCTGACTTCGTCTGACGGTCTCGAAGAACTGCAGCGGATGCAATCTGCAGTGTTTTCAAACGTGCAAAGAAATTCGCGAAATTTCCAGTGAACGAAACATGCCAGCGCGCAGAACTAGACCTATGGCAGTGTTTTAGCACTTCTCGCTGCTGAGACGTCACTCATTTTGTGGTACCGGGCAGCAGCACCCGATCCATTGCCCGGCGACTTGCTGATCCATTCTCCAATACGGACAAACATCATGCATCAGACAATTCAGACATTCAGTCGTCTTCTCCAGCAAATGACTCGAACAAGACTGCCAGTTCGAAGAACGCGGCGGCCCCATGCTGTCTCTGCTGAGTCCCTGGAAGTGCGGCTGCTGCTGACAGCCGACCTGGATTTCGCCGTCAGTATGGGCGGGACTCTTGATGAAATTGGGCGGGGAATTGCTGTTGATGCTGGCGGGAATGTTTACACGACGGGCTACTTCTTCGGCACGGCGGATTTTGATCCCGGTGCAGGTGCGTCCAGTCTGACGGCGTCCGGACAGCCTTCCGATGTTTTCATTTCAAAGCTTGACCAGGCGGGGAATTTTGTCTGGGCGAAACAGATCGGCGGTCCACAGTCCGATCGTGGTGAGAAAATTGCTTTGGATGGTGCAGGAAATGTGTACGTCACAGGCACATTTGCGGGCACGATCGATGCTGACCCCGGAGTTGAGGTTTCCAATCTGATTGGCGCGGGTGGCGCGGATGCATTCGTCGTGAAGCTTAACTCTTCGGGAGATTTTGTTTGGGCGAAGGGCTTCGGCGGTCTGGATGAGGATTTTGCGCGCGACATTGCGATTGACGCCGCAGGCAATGTTGTCGTCACCGGAGATTATCGGGGGACAATTGATCTTGATCCGGGTGCCGGTGTTCTGAACATGATGAGTGCCGGAGACTATGATGCTTATGTCGTTCAGTTGTCGAGTGTGGGAGATCTCAACTGGGGGCGGAGTGCCGGAGGTACTTTTAATGACATCGGCCTCGGCCTCGCTTTGGATTCGGCGAGCAACGTGATTGTGACCGGGCGTTATAACGGTCCCGCGACATTTGATGCGGTCAGCTCTGTGGTCTTGGAGGGTGCGGGGGCGTTTGTCATGAAACTGGAAACCGGCGGCAACTTCGTCTGGGCTCGTGCCCTGAGCTCGACAAACCTTGCCGACGGATACAGTGTCGCCACAGATTCCGACGACAACATTGTGACGGTCGGTACTTTTTTCGGCACAATTGATCTGGATCCGTCTGTCGGTATCGCAAATCGAACGAGTAACGGCGGGAGTGACATGTTTGTTGCGAAACTTGACAGCGCTGGGGGACTGCTCTGGGGAACCAGCCTCGGCGGATTGGGCTTTGACGCCATTTACGGAGTCGCCGTGGATGCGTCGAACGGCATTTATCTGACCGGCGGATTCGATGGTCTCGTGGACTTCGATCCGAGTGCCGGAGCATTCAGCCTTTCAAGTGCCGGCGGCACCGACGCCTTTGTGACGAAACTGGATGCGTCCGGAACACTGGAATGGGCGCGTCGATTTGGTGGTACCGGAGCCGATTTCGTGCTTGACATGGTACTTGACAATACGGGCAGCATCCTGACAACCGGATATTACGAAAGGACGGTCGATTTTGATCCGGGCTCAGCAGTGACAACACTCACCAGCGTTGGATTCAGCGACATTGTCGTGTCAAAATTATCACCTGACTTTCTGTTTACACTCGGCAACGGCCTCAAGGGGGATCTGTTGCTGAAGAAAAAAGGACCGTGGCTGGAACTGTATTTCGCACCTACCGGTGGATCCTATTCTCTGCAGGAACGACATCGACTTTCAGAGATTCGGGCTGTCCGCATCAAGGAGAATTCCAACAGCAATTCGCTGACGCTGGATTATTCAGCCGGCGGCAACTTTACTGTGCCGGGTGGCGTGATTTTCACCGGTGTCGGAAACAACGTTGATACTGTTCGCCTGATCGGCGTCGGGAATGAAGGATTCACATACGCACCTTCCGTGTTGACGCCCGGCAGTGGAAAATTCCTGACATATGGGGGTGAGGTTGCATTCTCGGGAGCGGCGCAGGTCTTCGTATCCGGGACGCAGGCCCTGGCAATCGAAACTCAGGGTTCCAACGATGTCGTAGCCGTCAGCGGTGCGACGGGCTTCCGAGGCGACATCGCCGCAAGGATCTCCGGCACAAGCAATTCGGCTGCGTTTCCGGCGATCACCTTCGACAACGTGCGTGACTTGACAATCGACACGGGCGCGAAAGACAAGCTCGTCGCCCAATCCATCGACACTGTTACGTTCTTTTCCGGAAGCTATGAAGCACAGGGCCTGAGAAACGTCTTTGTGCGAACGGGAAAAGGCAATGACACGCTCACGGTCAATGGTCCTGACATCGGCTTGGCGACGGCTGACGCACGTTTCTGGTTTCTGGGCGGCTCAGGAATTGATCGGTTGATTTCGATTGGCGATACAAACTGGGATCTCAACGATTCTCGTTTGGTCAGCGGTGCTGGTGGTCGGATTTCGATCGATGAAATCGAAAAGGCCACGGTCACGGGAGGCGCATCCCGAAACTTCCTCAACGCGGCGTTCTTCAGTGGTGATGCGTCGCTCGATGGCGGTGCCAATAACGACGTACTGCGAGGCGGCTCTGGCAACGATATTCTGGCTGGCGGAGTGGGCAATGATCGGCTGTTCGGCGGCGGTGGCGACGACATTCTTTACGGTCAGGACGGTAACGATCAGATCTGGGGAGAAGCTGGAGAGGACGCTCTTTACGGCTCAACCGGAAACGACCAAATGTGGGGAGGAGATGACAACGACTTCATGAGTGGTGACGCTGGAAACGATGTGCTCCAAGGCGGCAATGGTGACGACACTTTGAACGGTGCCGCTGACAATGATCGTCTCTATGGTGATGCTGGAAACGACATCCTGAACGGCGGCGATGGCAATGATTTGCTCTCCGGCGGCGATGACAATGACGCATACATCGGCGGATTGGGGGTTGATCTGTACGATCTCCAGGGGACCGGTAATGCCGAAGATCTTGCCCTGTTGCGAGCCAGTGCCACCAGTGCTTCGTTCCGTCGCAAGCCTCGTGGCCTGACCAGCGTTCTGGAACTTGACACGATCACGATGGACGCCAGCGATGAGTTTCTGATCTCTACACTGGGTGGCGACGACCTGATCGCAATTGACCTCGCCTTCACACAACTTGGCAGCGTCGATGGCGGTGACGGTACGGATGCATGCACCAACCCGGCTGCATGGACACGCGTCAGTTGCTGACAGGGCGGGTTTCTTTTCATTCGACTCGTTTGTTTTTGGGAGTTTCCAATGATTTCAATCAGTCACACTCTGTCGGGTCTGTTTTCATTAAAACGCAGAAAGAAATCGCGGCAGCGATCGTTCGGCATCCAGCCGTTGGAAGCGAGGATCCTGCCGGCCACGATGGTGAGTCCGACAGAGTTGACGTATCAGGATGTCGATGGTGACAATGTCACTGTCACGTTTTCGAACAAGTTCCTGACGCCGACGAATGTCAACACAATCTTCAAATTCAACACAGGGACTGTGAACGGTAGCAACGCTCTGAAGCAGCAGTTGCGGCGGATCAACCTGGCTTCCTTTGCTTCTGCCGATGGGACGGATATCACGACCGTCTCAACGCGATCCATCGTTGGCGGCGATGGTTTCGCTGCCGTTGGCGAAATCAATGCGAGACAGCGTGATCTTGGAATCGTCACGATTGACGGAGATCTGGGGCGGGTTCTCGCAGGAAACGCTGCGACAGATTCCTTTGGCATCAGTCAATTGATCGTGCAGTCTATGGGACGATTTGGGAAAACAACCGGCGCGGTCGATCTGCACAGCCAGATTGTGGGTCCGTTGGATGTACTCAACGTCAAGACCGACATCAAGGCAGCGTTCGTCGAAGTCATTGGAGGAGTCGATGGCGTCGATGGAAGAATGAGCATCATCACCGTTGGTGGTTCCCTCATCGGCGGGACTCTAAAAGATTCGGGGCGAATTCATTCGACAGGGACCATGGGCAAAGTTCGTGTCGGCGGTGATTTGCATGGCGGCGCTGGCGTGCAAACGGGAATCATCTCGTCGTTCAGCAATATCGCAGAAGTGTCCGTCGGCGGATCGATTATTGGGGGAAGTAACTCTTACGCCGGTGGAATTATCACGGACTTCAAAGGCGGCGGACCGACGCAGGGCGAAGTCGGGGCAAACATCGGCGCGGTCACAATCAAGGGAGATGTCATCGGCGGAACGAGAGTGGGAGCCGGTTCCGTGATCTCCGAATCCGGCAGTATTGGTCCCGTGACAGTTGGCGGATCGTTGCTGGGCGGAGTGGGGGATCGTTCGGCTCAGATTTATTGTGCGGTAGATCTGGGTGCCGTTTGGATTGGCGGCGATGTTGTCGGGGGCAAGGGTGTAGCGAGTGCAGAAATTGAATCGCAAACTCTTGGTATTTCCAGCGTCGTTATTGGTGGCACAATGCAGGGCGGAAAGGGTAACACCAGCGGTTCCATTCGCGCCAGATTGACGATTGGGTCTCTGCAAATTGGACGCGATCTTGTCGGAGGAGATGGCTCATTTTCCGGTTACGTATTGAAAGATTCTATTGTCGGTATCGTTGGAATTGGAACAGTGAAGATTGGCGGCTCGATTCGTGGTGGCAACGGTGTAACGAGTGGTGGTATCTCTAGCCGCTCGGAAATTGGTGCCGTCACGATTGGGGGTAGTATAGTCGGCGGAACAGAAAGGTTCTCGGGGTTCATTGACGTCACTTTCGGAGGCATTGCAAGTGTTTCGGTTGGCGGTTCGTTGATAGGCGGATCGGCTGACTTAACTGGGTTCATTGCGGCTGAACGGAATATCGGTCCGGTGTTTGTGAAGGGGAATATTCAAGGCGGAAGTCAGGCGGGTGATCTTT
>JAYVNW010001063.1:0-5176 GCA_043758225.1 Candidatus Kuenenia sp.
CGACTGAGCATCTGAATGATAGAACTGATCGAAGCGAGCGGGTTTCCCACTTCGTGTGCGATGCCTGCTGCCAGCAAGCCGAAGGCTGCTTGCTTTTCCTGCTGCACCAGCATCGCTTGAGATTCCTGCAATTCCTTTGTTCGCATCGCGATTCTGCGTTCGAGCAGTTGCTGATTCGATTGCAGTTCCTCGTTGAGAATCACCAACTTCTGTCCAGCGGATCTCAGCAGCCCGGTCAGCGCGATAATGGCCCATGCGGCCCAGCCGAGAAATACCAAAGTCAGAATTACGGTAATAATGTCAGACTCCTGCTGCGGCGCTGCGTACAATCCCAGCAGAATGTAACTCAACGAATGCAATCCAAATGTGGTAAACGTGAGCTGCGGTGAATGGCGAATTGCGCAAACAAGTAATGACAGGAAGTAATAGAATCGAAAAGGACTGCTGACGCCCTGATCATGATCAAAATGGCAAAGCAGTCCGATGAATAACGCCTCCATCAAAGAGATGCCGATGCGATATTCCTTCAGCAGGACTTTTCCTTTCCAGCTGGCCAGCATGTCAAGCAGTGCGTAAACGGCGCCTAGGAAAAGCATGCCGTTCAATTCTGGTCGACCGGTTTCACGTTGTACAAGATTTACGTAAAGGCACCCAACACACAATCCAAACCAACGAATACGGACTGTGATGGATTCTGCCTGCGCCTCGCGACTTGACGGGTCAAAATATCGAGCGGCAGCTGCGGCCGCTTTAAAGCTGGGAGGCAGGCGCATAATGCCAGAAGGCGTTTCAGGATACGGTTTGCGTGAAGGACGATCCGCTTCGTTTGGAGTCATAGATTTTTTCTTATCGCAGATCAGCACGAACTGCCGGAGACAGTTCGGTTTACGGTGTTCGTGACGGCTGGTGCAATTCTCTGGTGGAGGACTTGGACATGGTGTATGAATGTTACAAAACTTGCCAGGCATCTGTCCGATACAATTGGCAACGCAGAAATCCTCTTGTCGCGGTCTTAATGGAGCGAGGCTGATATGAGTCGAGCGGTCAACGTATTAGCTCTTGTTCGAGACGGTCAGAAATACATTTTCCTTTACGACGACAACAGCGTCCAGCAGGTGATGTCGCAACTTGCTGAATTTGCTGCAGACCCTGAGCTTGACTTCACATGGTATGATGCGGCAACATTATCTCAACGTGTTCGTGATCTGCAAAGCGAAGAGGCTGATTTGGAAACAGAAGATTTCCCAAGCTTTTTCTGAAACGGTCCTACAGGTTTTTTCCCAATGCATGCAGCCATCCATGCGTTCTTGAGCTATCTGAAAATTGAACGCAATGCGTCCGATTTAACGATCAAGTCTTACGCGGATGACTTGTCACACATCATTGAATTCCTCCAGGAACAAACCGGTTCGGTTCCTGAACCACGGCACATCGAAGTCGGCATCCTGCGGAACTACGTCGCATACCTTCATGAGTGTGGATACGCTCGCACTACGGTTGCCCGTCGATTGGCGTGTCTTCGAAGCTTCTTTCGCTATTGCAATCGCGAAGGCATTTGCGAAACAAATCCTGCGAAACCACTCCGTACACCTCGCAGTGGACGAAAACTGCCGCACTTTCTGACAACCGAGCAAGTGGGCGCGTTGCTGATCGCTCCACCGGCAAACGCAGACGCTGGACTGCGAGATCGAGCGATCCTGGAAACCATGTACTCGGCCGGGCTTCGAGTCTCCGAAGTTGTTGGGCTGGATATCAAAGACTGGGATCGATCGGCTGGTATTCTGCGGGTTTTGGGGAAAGGTCGCAAGGAGCGAATTTCACCCGTCGGAAGCTATGCGACAAAAGCCCTGGATCGATGGTTGGAAGTTCGCACACCCGATGCAAAAGCTGCGGAAAAACAGCGTTCGGCGATGTTTTTGAATCGATTTGGTCGTCGCCTCACGACGCGCAGCATTGGACGAATGTTGGAAACGCACATCACGACCGCCGGATTGACGCAGCAAACGACGCCCCACACTTTGCGACACAGTTTTGCAACCCATCTCCTGGATGGTGGTGCTGATTTACGAAGTGTACAGGAACTGCTTGGGCATAAGAGCCTGACCACCACGCAAATCTATACCCACGTGAGCACCCGTCGCCTTCGGGAAACATACGAAAAAGCTCATCCGCACGCCGTAAAGAACAGGGCATCCTGATTCCCGGGGCGACTCTGAATTTAAAAAAAGAGCATCGCCTTTCCAGAGTGGATCTGGTAGAACTTCTTCCGTCAGTGGCACGGCAAGAGGCCGCGCGATGCAGTAGATGTGGAACGTCTGCTGCCTGCTGAATCTGTCATGGAAGACCCGCAATGTCCAATCGCCCAACGCTCTCGCTACACGATCCCGGCAGTCCAGTCACACGCGGCTCGCTGATGCAGTTTGCGGATGACCCGATTGCCTGCATGAAACAGCTTAATCGCGAGCATGGTGATTTGGCAGTTCTGGAAGAAAACGATCAGCGTCTGGTTTTCGTGTTTTCGCCTGAACTCAATCGCGAAGTCCTTTCCAATTCACAGGTCTTTGAGTCGCGTTTTTTTGCGGTGCGTGGCAATCGCAATTCGGCTCAACGCCGCGTCACGTCAGGTCTGCTCAGTCAGAACGGCGTTGAACACCGCGATTCGCGGCGCATGATGATGGATGTCTTTACGAAGAAAATTCTTCCCGGCTATCACAAGACGATCAGCCAGATCGCCTGTGACATGACTGACAAATGGAATGCAGGTGACGCATGCGACCTGAATTCCGAAATGGTTCAGTTTATGCTGAAGATGACAGCCGCGTTATTGTTCGGGGTGGATGATGCTGAATTTGCATATCGGCTTGGGGCTTTGATTGATCGCTGGGTTCATCGCAATCACGAAATCGGAATGGGAGCTCTGGTCTCTTCACCTGCCTTTGCGCAAGGGTACGATGATTTATTGTTGCAGGCGGAAGAACTGGAAGGGTCTGTCCGTGAGATGTTTCAGACACATCGCAGCAAGCAGCATGACCGCACGAATATCCTGAGTCTGCTCTTCGAGGCGCAGAAGCATCAACCGCAGTTGACCGACAATCAGCTCACTGGTCATGCGACCCTTTTATTTGCAGCCGCGCACTTGACGACAGCACATACCTTCAGTTGGACATTGTTTCTGCTGTCGCAGCATCCCGATGTGCTGCAAAAACTGCATGCAGAACTCAACGCAAACGTCGCAACTGACGTTCCCACGTTCGAAGAACTGGAACGCCTGCCATTTCTTGACGCAGTGATCAAAGAAAGCATGCGTGTCCTGCCTGCCTCTTCGTATTCTCAGCGTGTCGCCGTTGAGCCAACATCGCTCGGCCCGGTCCGAATGAATCCCGGTACGCCAGTAATTTTTAGTCAGTACATTACACACCACAGGCCGGATCTGTTCGCTGAACCGGACCGGTTTATGCCGGAACGATGGGCGAAAATCACGCCTTCTGCCTACGAATATCTGCCGTTCGGTGCGGGCCCCAGAATGTGTATCGGAGCACCTCTGGCCATGGCTGAAATTCGCACTGCGCTGACGATTATTTTGAAGCGGTTCAACTTCCAGATTAAACCGATGAGCACTGTCAATGGCCATGTGATTTCTACGATGCTCGGCCCCACCAGCAGTATCCAATCAACGCTGTTGCCGTGCGACAAGTTACCATGCAGCGTGCCTGTGTTTGGTTCCGTACACAACCTGGTGCAGTTGCCGGAATCAACACATGCCATTGCGATTCCGGTCGCTGCGTAGCGAATTAAGACCTGGACGGCCTTCTCAGGCTGTCCAGCCAGTCTGAGCAACTCGTATTACTCTGCAATGCAGAACAAGTGCTTTTCGCCACGAATAAATAGCTGATTATCAACCGGCGCGGGAGTTGCGTCTACCGTTTCCCCTACACTGTTCGTCGCCTCAATCTGCAGCGTTTCGGCATCTTTAATGACAACAGTCGTGCCATTGCGAGATGTCAGATAAACATGCCCACCGGCCGCAATCGGCGAAGCGTAGATGTTGTCGAGACCCGGGATGCGGCTCGACAGGTAGAACGGTTTTCCACTTGCCGCATCGACACAGGAAAGCATTCCTGTTTTGCCCTTGTGGAAGTAGATTCGACCGTTCGAAAGCACCGGAGAACCAATATCCGGTGTATCGGGGCTTGTGATTGTCCATGCCACGCTTTTCGTGCCCTTGATGTCACCCTTTCCATCCAGCCGAAACGCTCCAAAGAAGGATCCTTTATGACCGCTCCCGACGTAGACCATGTCCTTTTCGGCCACCGGTGACGCACATGGACGTTCTGTCTGTCCGGCACATCGCCAAAGTTCTTTGCCTGTTTCCAGGTCGTAACTTCGAGCACACGTCTGGCCATTCAGAACAACTTGCTTGCGTCCGTTGTGTTCCACAACTAATGGCGTCGCCCAGCACGATGGTTCGTCGCGATCAGTCTTCCAGAGAGTCTTTCCGGTCAGTTTGTCGAGCGCGAACAAAGCCGATGGTCCTTCATGGTCCCATGGCACAAGAATCATGTTGCCCTCCAGAGTCGGCGAACTTCCTTCACCGAAGCTGTTGCGAGTTTCCATCTTTCCGAAATCATCACGCTTCCAGACTAAGTCGCCAGACATCGTATAGCAATACAACCCACGCGATCCAAAGTGTGCGTAGACATGTTCGCCATCGGTGCATGGTGACGCGGACGCGAAGCCATTCGTGTTATGAGTTTCCTGGTGAGGCTTCGCGACGACAGCTGTTTTTTGCCAATCCTGCTTTCCTGTCTTTCGATCAAAGCAGAGCAATTGGAATTCCAGTGTTGTCAGGCTGCGAGCATTTCCGCCATCTTTTGAAACAGCGGTCGTGACGAACACCTGATCTCCCCAGACGACTGGGGAAGAAGAACCAATGCCGGGTATTTCGACTTTCCATTTCACATTCCTGGTGCTGCTCCACTCCGTTGGCGGGGAGGCATTCACAGCCGTTCCGTTTCCGATCTGTCCACGCCAATGTCCCCAGTTATCAGCGGAGGCGATGGGACTTAGCAGTACAAAGAGAGCAGCAAGACAGAATTCAATTCTTCGCATGGCAGTTTTCCGAATACTGATGGTCAATACAAATCACATGCAGGACGCGTGTTATGGCAGAGTGAAC